>JASIGS010000435.1 GCA_030052355.1 Streptosporangiaceae bacterium
GCATCGCTTCACCTGGAAGCCGAGGCTCAGCGCTGGCCGCAGGTAGTCGCCGAGCTTGTGCCGGCTGGTGGTCGCAATCCACGCTTCGCCCGCCGGCCCGCGCGCACTCATCACCGAACCGCGGGTGATGAGTTCGTGGTGCACGTCGGAGATGACTAGGTCGCCGCCGGGGCGCAGCACGCGGGCGAACTCTGCCAGTACCGGTTCGAGGCGGGGAACGTGTTCGAGAGCCAGCGCGCAGACGATGACGTCCACCGAGTCATCGGGCAGGGGCAGCCGGTCCAGCTCACCGACGCGGAAGTCGCCGTCCGGGACACGCAGCTGCGCGTAGGCGAGCATGTCCGGTGAGCTGTCGACGCCGATGACCCGATGCCCGGACCTGGCAAGGAACTCGGCAAACCGGCCGGTACCGCAGGCGGCGTCCAGCGCCACGCCCGGCTTCCGGTCGCTCAGGTACTCGGCCACGATCGGCTCGTCGGTGGCGAACAGCCCGCCGCCCGCTTCCGCGTCATAGCCGGCCACCTGTTGCTGGTAGACGAGGACGGTGCTGACCCGCTCGGCGAATACACCGCGGTCTCGCAGCTTCTCGTCATCCAGCAGCCGCCGGATCTCGGCCAGCCGGGCGTCGGTAAATGCGCGGTCGTGGTCCCCGGCCCAGCCGTCCAGCAGGGCGATGCCTTCGAGACCGAGCAGATAGGCAAGCGGGTCCTGATAGATCACGAAGGCTGATCATAGGCAGATCCGGGCAGACTGCCCACGCATTTTCACCGGGGCCGGCGACCACACCCTCAGGGCCGCCAACCTCTACCCGACGGCCGTGTGCCTGATGCTCGGTGCGCGCGACCGACTGATGGCCGGGGGCAGGTGTAGCGTGCCCGGCCGGCACCTTATCTATGGCTGTCTCTAGTCCGTTGCCAATGGCCACGAACAGGTGGCCGAGATCGCCCAGTATGTGCGACATAGCCTGCGGTGACTTGTAGCCGGTCGCGCCAGATTTTTTTCGCGCGCGTTGTCCATTCCGGCGTGCCCCGCTCGTCGTGGTCATGGAAGACGGAAACGACGAGGAGGATGTCATGCACCCGTACACCACGAACGCGATAGCAGCTCAGCGCAGGCAGGACATGCAGGCCGAAGCCGCGGTGCAGCGGCTGGGCAGGCAGGCCCACTCTCGACGGGCGATTGCCTCGCCCAGGTCCGGCCGTGGGTCTGCCGCAGCCGGCCGCGGGCACAAGGTGCCCCTGCAGCGGCTGCTGGGACGCTGGGCTAGCCGCCGGGCGCTGCCGACGTGCTAGCCAGGGAAAGGCGAGACGTAGCCGGACAGGGTGCTGTGGGCGTCCCTGGCGTCAGCCCGGTACTGATCGGTGCCCCTCTCCACCACGCTGAAGCCGGTGCGGTCACCATCGCCGTTCACCACGTCCGGTCCGGCCGCGCCGGGCGCGAACCCGGTCACGATGGCGACGTGGACGGCCGTCAGGCCGTCCGGATCCAGGCCGTAGACGGCGACGTCACCTGGCCGTGGCCGGTACCGCGAGCCGACCGGGTACCAGCGGCCTCGGCGCACGGCCCACTGATAGAAGCTGGCGGCGGCGCCGTTGATCTCGCCAGGAGCGTAGCCGTAGCTGAATTGCACGCCGGCGGTCTGCCAGGCCCAGGCGGCGAAGTCGGCGCACCACTCCTCCTGCAGGTTCCCGGCCGGGCAACCGGGACTTCCCGCGTCCCAGTACGCGCTGTACTTGTTGCAGTAGGAGTCGGGCGGGTCGGTGCGGTACCCGACCTGGCTGTCGGCGATGGCCACGATCCGCTGGCGCAGGCTGAGACCGGCCAGGGCGGCCTTGCCCGGCACCGGGAAGGAATCGCCGGTCCCGCGCGCCGCCCCGTGCAGGGCCACCGCGACCAGGACCGCGCCGGCCACGAGGAGTAACCCGGTCCGCCGAAGTGACCGGCGCGGCCGCCGGACGGGCTCCATCGCGGTCAGGTCGCCCGGCGGCGGACCAGCAAGACAGTCACCGCGATGAGCAGCACTGACAGAGCGAGCAGCCAGCCGCCTTCGATCCACTGGAACGGCCAGAACCGGCTGGCCGGCTGGAACGTGGTCAATTGCGTGTAGCCGTGCCGGACGAGGTACTGCCACGAGCTCAGGGCGTCTGGGATCCCGCCCTTCCCGGCCACTTGCGTTCCGCCCCTTTGCAGCACCTGCGCCAGCAGGGAGTCGTTCACCGGCCGGCCGCCCTTCCCGAGCCACTGCTGACTGAGAATCCACGCCGAAGCGGGCACGTTCAAGCTGTGCGTAACCACTGGCGCCAGGTAGTGCGAGCGCACGAAACCTCCCGCCGCGAAGGCGAGCGCGGTGTAGGCGACCAGCGTGGCGACGATCGCGAGCACGACCCGGCGGACGAGCATGCCGGCCAGGGCGCCGATCGCGAAGGCGGCCAGTGTCCAGGCTGCGAACGTGAGCCCGCGCAGGTCGAAGAGCCCCACAGCGAGCGGGGATGACTCATTGAGTCCCAGGCTCTGGTCGCTCGCGGCGAAGTACGGCTGGTAGTACCAGGACAGCAGCACGCTGATGGCTCCGGTGCCGGCGGCGACCGCGACCGCGAGCGTCACTAGCTTGGCGAACGTCCAGCGCCACCGGCCGAAGCCCTGCGTCCATGCGTACCGGAACGTGCCGGTCTCGAGCTCACGGGCCAGCACCGGCACCCCGACGAAGGCCCCGATCAGCGCGGGGACTACCTGCAGCGGGAAGCCATCCGCCACGACGCCGCCGATGCTGTTGAAGTTGCGGGCAAGGTCAACGCAGGCAACCGAGTTCGCCGGGCGGCAGGCGATCGCGACGGCGTAAGCGTGGTGGAGCCCTAGGCCCGTGATCCACATGTACACCGCCAGCACGCCTAGCAGCGCGGCCACGCCACCCAGCGCGGCACGATGCTGTCGCCAGGTGACCCAGGCCATCCGGCGCCACGGCACCGGCTTCCGGACGGCGTCCGGCCCCGGAGGCGCGGGCACGGTCAGTGTGGTCATCTCGTCACTTCCGACGGTTCGGCGCGACGGGCGCGCACGGGGCCGGGCAGTGCCGCGGCGCCGGGCTCGCGCAGGTAGGCCAAGGCGAGTTCTTCCAGGCCGACCGGGTGCGCCTCCCAGCCCGGCGGCACCGGGTCAGCCGCGGTGGCCCTAACCAGCAAGTGAGCCTGGGCCTGGCCGCGGCGGACATGCACCACGCGCAGTCGACCGGCGTATTTATCGGCATCGGCCGCCGGCCCGGTCAGCACCCGGTGGCAGGCGAGCAGGTCATCGACTTCGCCGGCCACCTGCACCCGGCCCTGCGACAGCAGGATGAGGTAATCGGCGACCCGCTCGAGCTCGGCGAGCACATGCGAGGACAACACCACGGACACGCCGTCGTCGGCCGCAGCAGTCAGCACCGTGGCCATGAAGTCGTGCCTGGCGATCGGATCGAGCATCGCCACTGGCTCGTCCAGCACGAGCAGTCTCGGCCGCCGGGCCAGCGCCAGGGTCAGTGCGAGCTGTGCCTGCTGGCCCCCGGAGAGCCTGCCCGCCTTCCGCTGCAGCGGGATGCCCAGCTCGGCCAGCCGGGCGGAGGCGTACTGATGGTCGAAGCGTCGGTTCAGGCTGCGGGTCAGGTGCAGCATGTCTGCGGCGGACAGGTTCTTGTACAGCGGCGTGTCCTGGGCCACGAACGCGATGCCGTCCAGCGCGGCGACAGACCCGGGCGGCAGGCCACCGAGCACGGACACCGTGCCCGCGGTCGGCGCCGCCAGGCCGACCACCAGGTTCAGCAGCGTGGTCTTGCCGGCCCCGTTCGGGCCGACCAGGGCCGCCACGTGCCCCGCGGGGATCGCCAGCGAGCACTCGCGCAACGCCCAGGTGCTGCCGTAGCGCTTGCCAAGGCCGGTCGCCTCGACGACGTTCATGCCACGCCCTCCGTTTCGCCGCTCGCGCCGCCCGGGGGTCGCGATTCGCCGGGGCGCTCATAGAAATCCCGCAGCGCGCTGGTGAACAGCGCAACGATCCCGTCCTCGTCCAGGCCGGCCCCGTCCGCGGCGGTCAGCCAGCCCGAAAGGGAGCGGCGCAGCGCGGCGAGCTCGGGCAGCGCGACCTGGCTCAGCGTGGCCTTGATGAATGTGCCCTGGCCGGGCCGGCCGGCCGCGAGGCCCTTCAGTTCCAGCTCGCGGTAGGCCTTGAGAACCGTGTTCGGGTTAATGGCCAGCGCGGCGACGGCGTCCCTGACCTTGGGCAGCTGGTCGCCGGGTTCCAGATAGCCCAACCGCAGCGCGTGCTCGACCTGCTGGACAAGCTGCAGGTAAGTGGGCACGCCAGAGCCTGGATCAAGCCGGAACTCAACCGGTGACGCCGCTTTGGCTGGCCCTTTGCCAGCGGGGCTGTCCTCTTTATCTATAGACACATAACAAGGGTACAGCAAAGACCGCCGCGGTCAAGGCTGCCGAGCCGGATGGCCGCCGGCTGGCCTCATTGCACCCGGCTGGGGCAGGCTGGCGGAGGCCCTGTGTTCATCTGACCGGGCGAAGCGATGGGAGGGCGGCGGTGACCGGCGGCCAGGAGAGCGCTGCTCGACTGATCGACGACGCGGTGGAGCGCGGCGTGATCCCGGGCGCGGTGCTCGCCGCCGGGATCGGCGCCGCGCAGCCGGCCCTGTTGCACGTCGCCGGGTTCGCGCAGGACGACTCGCAGGCGCGGCGGCCGATGACACGCGACACGGTCTTCGACCTGGCGTCGCTGACGAAGGTGGTCGCCACACTGCCGTGCGTGCTGCGGCTCGTCGCAGCCGGGCAGCTCAGCCTCGACGACCCAGTCGCCCGCTACCTCCCGGCTTTCGCCGGGCCCGGCAAGGACGCGGTCACCGTGGCGCACCTGCTGACCCACACCTCCGGCCTGCCCGATCAGCGCAGGTACCACGAGCACCTGCGCGAACCCGGGCAGGTGCGAGCGGCCGCACTGGCAGAGCCGCTCGCTGCCGCCGCGGGCACCAGGGTGTGTTACTCCGACGTCGGGTTCATCGTGCTGGGCGAGCTATGCGCGGCTGTCGCCGGGCGCGATCTTGACCAGCTCGTGCTTGAGCTCGTGTGCGCGCCGCTCGGCATGACCGACACCCGGTACCTGCCGGGTCGCGTGATGGCCGGCCGGATCGCATCGACAGAGCCGATCGGGGGAGTGGCGAAGACCGGGATCGTGCACGACGAGAACGCCGAGGCACTCGGCGGGGTGGCCGGGCACGCCGGCCTGTTCGGCACGGCGGCCGACCTTAGCCAGTACGCCGCCGCGTGGGCTGCGGGCGGTCCGGGCCCGGCCGCGTCGCTGGCCCCGCCTTCGAAAGCCCCGCCTTCGAAAGCCCCGCCTTCGAAAGCCCTGCCTTCGCTAGAACTGCCTTCGCTAGAACTGCCTGGCTGGCTGCGGGCTGAGGCGCTGCGCTGCCACACCGAAGGCATGCCGGGAAAGCCGCGGCCGGGCGAGAACCCGCGGCCGGCCGCGGCGCGCGCCCAGGGGCCGGCTCTCGGCCCGCCGCAGGAACGTCGCGGGCTCGGCTGGGGACTGCGCGGCGACCGCTGGGACAACATGGGCGAGGGCTGGCCGTTGTCCGGCGCCGGGCACACCGGCTTCACCGGCACCAGCCTGTCCATCGACCCGGCGAGCGGGCTCTGGGCCGT
>JASIGS010000436.1 GCA_030052355.1 Streptosporangiaceae bacterium
GAGCGTGCCCGGGTCAGCGCTGGCGACTTCGTGCTGGTACAGGCCGGCGCGGGCGGGGTCGGCCACATGTCGGTGCAGATCGCCCGGCTGGCCGGAGCCAGGGTGGCCACCACCGTCACGGCGGGCCCGAAGGCCGAACTGGCGTCCTCGCTCGGCGCGCAGCTCTGCATCGACTACAGCCGCGAGGACGTCGGCGAAAAGCTGCGCGCATGGACCGACACCGACGGCGCCGACGTTGTCCACGACACGGTCGGCGGCAAGACCTTCACCGCCTGCTTCTCGCTCGTGCGCCCCTACGGTGACCTCGTGTCCAATGTCGAGAGTCAGTGGGAAGCCGAAGCGATCACCGCCATGCAGAACCGGAACCTGCGGGTCTCCTTTACCTGGATGCCCGCGCCGTCAGTGTTCGGCTGGCACCAGCACCGGGAGCGGCAGCGCGCGATCCTGGAACAGGCAGCGGCGCACTTCGACGCCGGTGACCTGCGCATTGCCGTCGGCGCCACGTTCCCACTTGACAAGGCCGCCGATGCGCACCGCGCGCTGGAAGCCGGCCAGGTGATCGGCAAGACCGTTCTCACCATGCCATGACCGAGCCCGACGTTCGTGGCTGACCAGCGCCGCCCCGGCGAGCGGAACAAATCGGTCAGCTGACCCGAAGCGACCGCTTTTCTGACCTCCTGCCGCGTGCGCGACTAGCGCCGCCACCGCGTGGGTACCGCTTGGGAGGGGAACGACAGGGCGACCGGCCGGTGCCGACAACCTGCCCGGCGCGGAGGGGGAACATCACCATGAAGGCATTCGTGATGAAGGAGATCGGCCGGGTTGGCTTCGCGGACAAGCCGATGCCCAAACCCGGTCCGAACGACGCCATCGTCCGCACGACCAAGGCGCTGATCTGCACCTCGGACTCACACACGGTGCACGGTGGCATCGGCCAGCGACACAACCTCACGCTCGGCCACGAGGCGGTCGGCGTGGTGTATGAGGTCGGCAGCGAGGTTTCTGAATTCCATCCGGGCGACCGCGTCGTGGTCGGCGCGATCACGCCGGACTGGGGCAGCCTGGCCGCGCAGGACGGGCACGCCTCGCAGTCGGGCGCGCCGCTCGGCGGCTGGAAGTTCTCGAACACTAAGGACGGGGTGTTCGCCGAGTACTTCCACGTGAACGAGGCCGACGCGAACATGGCCAAGATCCCCGACAGCGTGCCCGACGAGATGGCGGTCTACTGCTGCGACATGCTGTCGACCGGCTTCATGGGCGCCGAGCACGGCAACATCCCGATCGGCGGGACGGTCGCGGTGCTGGCCGAGGGGCCTGTCGGCCTGATGGCGACCGCTGGGGCCAAGATGCGCGGAGCCGGGATGATCATCGGCGTCGAGTCGGTCCCACGCCGGCAGGAACTGGCCCGCGGCTACGGCGCGGACGAGATCATCGACTTCAGCAAGGAGGACGTGGCGGCGCGCGTGCTCGAAATGACCGACGGCGACGGCGTCGACACCGCGATCGAGGCACTCGGCGCCGACGTGACATTCCAGACCGCGATCGAGATCACCAAGCCGGGCGGCACGGTATCCAACATCGGCTACTTCGGCGAAGGGGAGCACGTGCACATCCCCAGGGTCGAGTGGGGCGTCGGGATGGCCGGCAAGACCATCGCGACCGGGTTGTGCCCGGGTGGCCGGCTCCGGATGGACCGGCTGCTGCAGGTGCTGGAGCGCGGTCGCCTCGATCCCACCCTGATGACCACGCACCGGTTCGACTTCGATCAGATGGAGCGGGCGTTCGAGGTGTCCGACAAGAAGCTGGACAACGTGGTCAAGCCGCTGATCAGCTTCTAGGCCGTTCGTCGCGCGCCCGTTGGCCGCTCCGGCGAGCGGCCAACGGGGCCCGGCTGCCGGGTCGTATCATCTGCTCGGGCACACGCGAGAGGTGGTCATCGATGCCTGGGCAGGCTGAGACCGTTGTGCGCGGCCGTCCGCCCGGGCCGCCGGACCGAGCAGGTGCATTGCTGACGGTCACGGGCCTGTGCCGGAGCTTCGGCGGGCTGGAGGTGCTGGCCGGGATCGACCTTGAGGTCGCCTTCGGCGAGGCAGTCGCGGTCGTCGGGCCGAACGGCTCGGGCAAGACAACTTTGCTGCGCTGCGTGGCCGGAGCCGACCGGCCGTCGGCCGGAACCATCAAGCTCTGCGGCCAGCCACTGCGCGAGCGGGAGCCGGAAGCGCGCAGGCGGGTCGCCGCGGTGCTCGATGACGTCGACTTCTTCGCGGACCTGTCGGTGCGCGAGCACCTGGCGCTGCTGATGTGCGCCCACGGCGACGACGAGCCCGACGAGCACGCGGCCGAGCTGCTGGCCGAGGTGGGCCTGGCCCACGCGGCGGACCAGCTGCCGGTCGGCCTGTCCAGCGGTCAGCGGCGGCGGCTTGCCCTGGCGACCTGCTTCGCCCGGCCCCGCACGCTTGTCCTGCTCGACGAGCCTGAGCAGCGGCTCGACCGCGCGGGCAGGCGCTGGCTGGCGTCCAGGCTGATAGCGGAGAAGGAGGCTGGCCGCGGCATCCTGTTCGCGAGCCACGACCGTGGCCTGGTCCGGGCGGTGGCCGACCGGGCGATATCCCTGGGCGAGGCACCGTGACCGCGGCGGGCACGGATTACGCCGCGAACGGCGCCGTCGTGCCCGGCCGGGTGCCCATGGGGCGGCTGCGCGCGGGAGCGCGGCGGGTCGCGTCGGCGCGGCGCCGGTCCACCCGGAGCTGGACCGACGTCTACGTCTTGATCCTGGCGGTGGTGGTCATCGGGGCGATGGCGGCCGAGTCAGCCCGTCCCCTGCTCCGGCTCGTGGCCGGCCGGGGCTGGGCTGTTCCGGGAGCGCCCGGCCGGCTGTTCGTCGTGGCGGCCGTGCTCCTGCTCCTCGCCGGGCTCGCGCGGCTGCTGGGCGCGGCCGGACCGGTGACGGCCAGTCCGGCGTTCCGGTTCTGGCTGCTGGCTGCGCCCGTCCGCCGGCGAGACCTGCTG
>JASIGS010000437.1 GCA_030052355.1 Streptosporangiaceae bacterium
CGCGGACCGCGTCGGGGTCGGTGTCGTCCTGCAGGCGCGCGGCGAACGCGGTGACGGTGTTGTCGGCGTCGTAACGGGCCCGGTTGAACCGGCGGTCGACCCGGTGCTGGACGCGGCGGCGCAGCGGGTTGAACAGCGCGACGGCCGCCAGGGTGGCGGCGGCGACGGCGACCTGCGAGGTGAGGCCGAGCACCTGGGTGGCCAGCAGCACCAGCCCGGCGTACAAGGCGACCAGGGTGCCGGTGACGATGGTGTAGGCCAGCGTGCGGCTGATGATCCGGTCAATGTCATACAGCCGGTAGCGGAAGATTGCTACGGCCAGGCCTACCGGGAGCGCCGCAATGCCAATCCCGGACACGGCGTCCAGGGTCGCCTGCGCGGGTGCCGACATGTTCGGGTCGATCGCCTGGATCGCCTGGGAGATGACCTGGCCGATGGCCAGGCCGCCGGCACCGGCCAGCAGCCACTTGAGCTGCTGGCGGCGGTCGCCCGAGGAGCGCCGCCAGCTCAGCGCCTGCGCCATGACGAACGACAGCCAGAACGCCGCCAGGACCGGGCTGACGATCCTGGTGATCACGTCGATCCAGCTTGCCGGGTTGCTGAGCGCAGCGAGCTGGCCGTCCGCCTCGACCTCGAGGTGGCGCCCGACGGAGACACGAAGAACCTCGCCGTACGCCGCGGCCGCGTAGCCGCCGAGGATCACCAGGTACAGCCGCAGCGGCCACCGCCAGCGCGGAGAGGGCAGGTGGCCGTCGGGGAACAGCAGGATCGCCAGCGGGAGCACGCCGAGCGCCCCGAACCAGGAATACGCCAGCAGCCACAGCAAGGGGCCAGTCGGGAGCCGGTAGCCGGGCATGCGCGCGAGCGTCGTGTACAGGCCGCTGTCGAGGAAGGACAGCTCGAACGTCAGGCAACCCAGGACGAGCCAGCCGATCGGGTTGCGCGGCCGGCGGGTGGCCACGACGAAGCCGACGGTGCCGAACGCCAGCACTTCGATGACGTTCTCGCCGCCGTTGGTGAGCACGCCCTGGCGGGTCAGCGTGTACAGCACGAACGAGGCAGCCGTCAGAAGGGCAATGACAACGATCAGGCCGGCCGCCACGAGCACGGTGGGCCGGACGCCTGCGCGACTGCCCGGGACGGCGGTCATGGCGGGCCGTTCCTGGCGGCGGCCAGCGCCGCCGCGTCGCCAAGCCCGACCGTGGCGAGGTCCGGCTCCGTGCGGATCCCGAACACGTCCCGCAGCGCGGTCAGCGCGGCGAGCTCGCCGCAGCGGCCGTGCACACCGGGCAGCGGCGGCGTCGACGATGAGCACAGGTACACCCCGCGCGCCGGGGTGCGGTACGGGTTCCAGCGCGGGACGGGGCGGGCCACCGTCTGGCGCAGCGTCTGCGCGCCCGCCGCGATGTCGCCGCCGACGTAGTTCGGGTCGTACTGCTCGTACCCGGCGGCGGTGCGCACGGCGCGAGCCAGCACCAGGTCCCGGAAGCCCGGTGCGAAGCGCTCGAGCTGCGCCTCGACCGCCGCGGTCATGTCGACGTCCGAGCCGGACGGCACGTGACAGTAGGTCCACAGCACGTGCTGCCCGGCTGGCGCCCGGCCCGGGTCGACCGTGCACGGCTGCCCGGCGAGCACGTACGGCGAGGCCGGGTGGCGGCCAGCCGCGATGTCGGCCTCGGTCGCGGCGATCTCCTCGAACGACCCGCCGAGATGGACGACGGCCGCGAGGCGGCAGGCCGCGTTCGTCCAGGGCACCGGCCCGGACAGCGCGAAGTCGATCTTGCACACTCCCGGGCCGTACCGGAACCGCCGGAGCGCGCCCAGGTAGTGCGCGGGCAGCCGGTCGCCGGCGATGTTAGCGAGTGCCCGCGGCGCGACGTCGAGCAGGACGGCACGCGCGGACGGCAGCTCGCCGAGCGAGCTCACCCAGTGCCCGGTCTCCACCCGGCCGCCCGCTCCGACCACCGCTTCCCGCATGGTGTCGGTGATCCGGGCGCTGCCGCCCTGCACGAACGGCCAGCCGGGCTGGTGCCCGAGCGCGGTGAGCATGAGGCCGACGGCGCCGGTCGGCACGGCCGTCAGCGGCTGCATGCCGTGCGCGGCAGCGCCCGCCAGCAGCGCGCGGGCCTCCGGGGTGCGAAACCGCCGTGCCAGCCCGGCCGCACTGCGCAGGCCATGCAGCGCGAACGGAGCCAGGCCACGCGGGTAGCGGGCCGGCGGCAGCCGGATCGGCGAGAGCAGCAGATCCGTGAACCCGCTGTCGGCCGCGGCCAGCGGCCCGATCAGCTTGCGGTAGGCACGGGCGTCCGGCCCGAGGCGGTCCGCCGTGGCCCGCACCGACCGCGTGACCACCGCGGCGCGGCCGCCGTCCAGCGGGTGGGCGAACTCGACCTCCGCGTTCAGGAAGCGCACCCCGCGCGCCTCGAGCCCGAACCGCCGGAAGAACGGCGACACCGCGGCGAGCGGATGCGCGGTCGAGCACACGTCGTGCCGGAACCCCGGCAGCGTCAGCTCCTGCGTCCGGCAGCCGCCGCCGGTGCTGGCCGCCCCCTCGACGACCAGCACCCGCAGCCCGGCCGCCGTGAGTGTGACGGCCGCGGCCAGCCCGTTCGGCCCGCTGCCGACGACGACCGCGTCGTAGTCCACCGGCGTTCCCCCCTAATGCGGTGCGCTCAGCCCGCCGTCACGTCCTCGCGGCGGCGCCGGGAACGACGGCCCGCGGGGTCGGTGACGGTCTGCAGCACGCTGCGGATCATCGAGTTGTGCCAGACGTTGCCGGCGTTGCGCCACTGGCGGCGGTTGTCCACCCAGCTGCCGTGCACCGTGACGACGGGCGACTCGACGCCCAGCCGCCGGCCCAGGGCCGTCAGCGTCGCGATCCAGAAGCTGTCTTCCTTGCGGTACCCGCCGAGCGTCAGGGCTATCTCGTACAGCGGGTCGTTGGCCCGGAACAGGGCCTGCGCCTGGACGATGGTCGTGTCGCCGGAACGCTCGGCGGAAAACGTGATCCAGCCAGCGAACATGTGCCCCTGCGGGGTCATGAGCGTGAAGGACTCGGCGTCCGCGTACAGCACCATGACCCCGGTCGACAGCTTGACGCCGCCGACCGCGATGTCGAGCAGCGCTACCTCGCCCGGCCGGATGCCGGTGAGCGGGCCGGCGAACTTGTTGCCCGTCGGCCAGAACTCGGGAAAGTGCTCCCGCCAGAGGGCGATAGCGGCCGTCGGCTCGACACCGGCTCCGACGTCCATCCGGTAGCTCTTCTGCTGCATCTTGCCGAAGCCCTGGACCGGCCCGGTGAGCCGCCGGCCGGCCA
Source organism: Streptosporangiaceae bacterium (assembly GCA_030052355.1). The sequence goes on from JASIGS010000437.1 coordinate 3,317, forward strand.
CGTTGGTGCCGCGGACTCCCTCGCGCGGTCCTACCTGCAGCCGGTCAACCTTGGTGGCCCAGTTGGCCGCGTCCCGCGGGGCCGTCGCGCTCGGCTCCTCCGGCGGCGCGCTCCCGGACGCCACGTCCGGCGGCACCGGAACCGACGTCGCCTCCTTCAGGCTCAGCTCGATCTCCACGGCCGAGGCCGCCGCCTCGGGTCCGGTCTGCTCGCTCATGACGTTCCCCCCTTACCGGGTCAGCTCGCCACGCCCGCGAGCGCGGCCGTTTCGCTGTCGTAAATGGTGATCGCCTCGTCCAGCCGGGTGAGTTCGAAGATCTCCCGGTAGTGGGTGCTGAGGCCGAAGGCGGCGAGCTGCTGCCGCTGCCGGTTCGCGCGGACGAGCAGGGTCACGAGCATGCCGATGCCGCCGCTGTTCATGTACTCCAGGCCGCCGAAGTTGAGCACTAACCTGCTCGCCGCCGCGCCTGCCGTCTCATAGGCCGACATCAGTACCGGCTCGCACGCCGCCGTGACATCGCCCTTGATGTCCACGACGGCGACCGAATCGCCGACGTGGCGCACATCCATCGTGACTGCCGAGGTGCCCATCTGATTCCCTCCCTGAAATCCGAGGGGCAGCGCCGTCAAGCCGTCGCCGCCCCGTTGCGCTCGCTCACGACGTCGTCGAGGTCGGGAAAGAGCTCGATGAAGTCGGAGAGCCTGGTGATGTCGAAGATCTCCCGGTAATGCGGGGACAGTCCGCAGGCGGCGACCGAGCGGCTCTCGGCCCGTGCCCTGGCCAGCACGCTGATGATCAGCGCGATACCGGTCGAGTTGATGTAGTCCACGGCCCCGAAGTCGAGCGCGACGGTGCGCGCCCGGCCGTCGGCCACCGCGTCCTGGTACGCGGTCGTCAGCGTCTGCGCCGCCGAGCCGTCCACCTCCCCGGACAGCTCGATGACGGCGACCGTGCCGATGGTGCGCGTCCTCGCGGCGCATGCACTGTTCATTGCCCAGCTCCCTCGGCTGCCGGGGCAGCGGTGTGCATGGTCAGCCAGACCGTGTGCCGCGCCCCCTCGGTGGTGACGTCCATGTGGTCGACCATGTTGCGGATCAGGAACAGGCCCCAGCCGCGCGGGCTCTGCCTGCCCTCGAGCTTGCCGGCGAGGTCGGGCTCCTCGGCGCTGAAGTCCGCCGCGCCGCCCGAGTCGCTGATGCCGACGACGATGTCGGTGCTGGACTGCAGCACCTCGACCTCGACAGGGATCTCGACCTGGTAGTGGTTGCCGTGCTCGATCGCGTTCATGGCTGCCTCGGCGACGGCCGTCTTCAGCCGCTCCAGCCGCGCCGCCGTCAGTCCCCGCCCGGTCACCGCCTCGGTCACCTTCGCCAGGGCCAGCCGCTCGTTGCCTGGCTCGCTCGGGACGGCGAACGCGGCGAGACGGCGCGGCGCGGGTGCCGCCGAACTGGTCATCGGGCGGCCTCCTCGTTGCCGGCTTGCCCGGCGTGCCAGGCGGCAGCGGAGCGCTCCAGGGTGACCAGCGTGATGTCGTCTTCTTGCTCGTAATCAGCGCCGGTGAACTCGCGCAGTTCGGCCAGGCACTGGTCGATCAGGTCGGCGCCGACCGCGCCTTTGGCCACCAGGGCAGAAACTCGCGGGAAGCCGAACATCTCACGGTCCGGCCCGTGCGCCTCGGCTAGCCCGTCGCTGTGCAGCAGCGCGCAGTCGCCGGGACGGAACTCAAAGGACCGCTCGTCGTATGTCATGCCGGGCATCAGGCCGAGCGGCATGCCGCGGGCCCGCAATTCGGCGATCCCGCTGGCCGTGCGCACGTACGGAACGTCATGCCCGGCGTTGGCGAAGACCACCGCACCGCTGGCGGGGTCGAGCACCATGCAGAGGCAGGTGACGAACATGTGCGCCGGTATGTCGGCGCAGAGCAGGTCGTTGACCTGCGCGAGCACGGCGCCGGGCGAGATCAGCCGCGGCGCGGCGGCCCGCAGCAGCGCGTGCGTGCTGGCCATGACCAGCGCCGCGGGGATGCCCTTGTCGGTCACGTCGCCGACGACGCACATCACTGTGCCGTCTGGCAGCGGGATGAAGTCGTAGAAGTCGCCGCCCACCGTCCGTGCCGGGCGGTAGAAGGCGGCCACGTTCCAGCCGGGCAGGTCCGGCAGGCTGGACGGCAGGAACTGCTGCTGGATGATCTGCGCGATCTTCAGTTCCTGTTCGATGCGCTCCCGGCTGCGCGCCTCCGCCTGCTGCTCGCGGACGAGCTGGCCTACCCGCATCGCCGGGGCGGCGTACCCGGCGAGCGCCGTGAGCAGCCGCTTGTCTTCCGAGGAGTAGCCGCGCTCGGACCGGCGCGGGCCGAGGCTCAGCATGCCGACGAGGCTGCCCGAGGAGATCAGCGGGATCACGAGCACAGAGCCCGCGGCGCGCAGCGCAGTCACGCCGGGCGAGTCCAGCTGGAGCGTCGTGATGTCGACGGCCTGGGCGTGGCTGAGCAGGTACGCAACGAGCGGGTCGTTCGCCGTCAGGTCGATGTCGGGGCCGGTCAGGACCGTCGCGACCGCCGA
>JASIGS010000438.1 GCA_030052355.1 Streptosporangiaceae bacterium
TGGACGGCGCAGTACACGCGCTCGTGGCTTGACGGCCTGCCGATGCATGTTGTGCAGCGCTACTACGTTGCCCGGGTCGGCGCCGGAGAAACGGTCAGCTTTGCTGGCCATGAGCCGCTTGAGGCTGCCACCACGGTCGGATACCGATGGTTCGCGCAGGAGGAAATCGCCGAGCGGGAGGCTACCGAGTCTTTCCGTCCGCCAGGACTGGCGAAGCTGCTCGCAGACGTGCTGGCAGACCGGCACAGACCATGATCCTGTAAATTCTGACGTGTTATAGCACGCCAGAATTTACAGGATCATGAAGCGGGGCCAGGACACGCCACTGTCCGGCTGCAGCCGCGGTCAGAATGGGCCGCCCAGACCGAGACCCAGACCTCCGTGGTGCTCCTGCGTGCGCCGCTCGTCGTGAATCGCCTCGATGGCCAGCACGAGCGCGAGCAGGAAGACCTGGTTCTCGTTGTCCGCCACGTCCACGGCGAACTTCTCCCGCAGCGAGAACTGGCGCACCATGCGGGCCACCATCATGCCGTCCCTGCTGAGGTTGTAGTCACCGCCGTCGAAGTGCCCGCGGGCGTTCAGGATGCCGAACGCCGACTCGATGTCGTACCGGTCCCCGAAGATGCCGGCGTGCCGGACCTGGGCCACCCGCTGGCCGTCCAGGTACACCTCGTGCGTATCGGTGAACACGTGCTTGCGGATGTCGGCGACCGGACGGCCGGAGGTGTCGTGCAGGGTTATCTGCGAGCCGAAGTGGCCGCGCGCCTCGAACATCGGGGTTCCCGAGCGGTCGGTGATCTCGAACCGCTCCATCAGCGACCACTTACTGGACATGACGTATTCCATGGCCAGAACTGTGACGCACCGCGCGTCTCCGCCGCAGCCAAACCGCGCAGCAGTGATCACCCGAGTTAGGGGAACGGCGCGGCCGGCGGGCCGCCGGCGACGATGTCCGCACCGCGCCGGCTGATCGCGTCGTTCCTGTTCTCCGAGGTCAGGATGTAGAAGCGGGACCGCCGGATGCCGTCGACCACGATGCCGGCCACGTCGGCCGGCTCCTTCCCCGACGTGACCAGCAGCCGGTCGAACTGCTCCCGGCTGGCCCGCTCCGATTCGCCCGAGGCGTCGGTCACCGGCCCGAGGCTGGCCGGCCGGTTGCGCACGGACGATCCGAACCGGGTACGGACCGCGCCCGGACACAGCACGGAGACGCCGACCCGGGCCCCGACCTTCTGCAGGTCGAAGTACAGCGTCTCGGAGAGTGCCACGATCGCGTGCTTGGAGATACCGTACGGACCCAGCGAGCCGGCGAACGCGCCGAACACCGACGCGGTGTTCACAATGTGCGCCGCGTCCTGCTCAAGCAGCAGCGGCACGAACGACCGGATGCCGTTGATCACGCCGCCGAGGTTCACGCCGAGCACCCATTCCCAGTCGCCGGGCGTCACCAGCCACAACTGGTCGTGCGGGCCGCCCACGCCGGCGTTGTTGCACAGCACGTGCACCGCGCCAAACGCGCGCACCGCCTCGTCCCGCAGCGCATCCACGCCGGCCGCGTCTGACACGTCGGTCGGCACCGCCAGTACCTTTCCGCCCTGTCCGGACAGCCGCCCGGCCGCCTCGCGCAGCGCCGGCTCCTCCACGTCGGCCATCACGACCCGCATGCCCTCGGCAGCAAACCGCTCCGCCAGGCCGAAGCCGATGCCGCTCGCCGCCCCGGTCACCACCGCGACCCGATCAGGTGCCACCAAGTCCGGCGAGTCAGCCACCGCGATCTTCCTCCTGCGCGTCGGCGAGACGATCCTGCCCCCGGCCAGATACTGCGCCTGCCCGGTCACGAAAGGCCACGCCGATCCCGTGTCCCGGAACATCATCGAAGCTCACGACATAACCTCGTTGCGTGGAGTTCAGCCGCGAACTGCGCGACGACGTGATCTCTGGGGACATCACGGTCTCGTTCCGGCTGTGGACCAGGCCGAAGGTCAGGGTGGGCAGCAGGTACCCGGTCGGGCCGGTACTGATCGAGGTCGACTCGATCGAGCTGATGCCGTTCTCATCAATCACGCCGGACGACGTCCTGCGCACCGGCGAGCCCGACATCGAGTCGCTGCGCAAGCGCTCCGCGCACGCCGGGCCGGTCGATGACGAAACCCTGCTGTACCGGGTGGAGTTCCACGTCGTCTAGGGAACGACATCCCTAAGGCTGAGCTGGCGTTCGGCTTCCGCGAGCACCCGGCCGATATCACGGCCGAACCACACATCGCATGGATGACGGGAACGCCCCGTCCTGGCGTTCTCGGTTAGCTCGCGAAGCGCGATCCGGAGCGCGTCGGTCGCGGCCCACTCTCGGGACGGGATCGCGGACTGCCCCGCGGTTCCCCACACGCTCAGGTCGAAGTCCGCCGCGGCTGGCGGCGCGGTCATCGTCAGCGTGGCGGTGCTCGTCACGCCGCTGGCGTGGTGCAGGACGAGGTGCACGATGTCGCGCTCGCCCGAGTCGGCGGTCACGGCCACAACCGGGCCGAGACACTCGGAGAACAGCGAGACGACGTGCGGCCCGAGATCCCACAGTCCCCCCTTGGCGTGCCGCCACGGCGAGCGCTGCGCCCAGTCCCGGTCGGTGCCGAGCCAGTGAGCAAGCCCGCCGGCCCAGCCACCCTGACCGCGTACCTCGTCAAGCCACGCCCGCACCTCGGGCAGGAAACGCGCCGTGAGGAACACCACCGATGCCACGCCGCTTGCTGCCACGGCGTCCACGAGGGCGTCGGCTGCGGCCGCGTCGGTCGCGATCGGCTTCTCCAGCAGCAGGTGCTTACCCGCCGACGCGGCCCGGGTGGCTATCCCGCTCTGCACGTCGGGTGGCACCGCGAAGTCGACCGCGTCGACCGCGTCCAGGAACTCCGCCAGGTCGCTGAAAGCGGTCACGCCGTACTCCCCGGCCAGCTGCTCCGCCGCAGCGGCGTTCCGGCCCCAGACCGCGGCGAACTCAACACCGTCGGTCGAGGCGAGGGCTGGCGCGTGCGCGCCGTGCGCCCAGTCCCCGGTCCCGACCAGGCCGAACTTCAGAGCTGACAACTGAGCCGTCCCTTCACGGATGCGGACCATCTGCGGCAAGTCTCGCAAGAGCAGGAAGTGCGTCCCGCGCGGCGGTCAGGTCCTCCTCGAGAGAACGGTCCGCCATGTCGCCGGAAAGCGCAGGCGCGGCCAGGGTGAAGGCGGCCGCAAGCCCTTCGCCCGCGGGCCGCACGCCGCGCTGCCGAAGCGCCCGGACGGCCGCAACCAGCTCGCAGGCAAGCACCACCTGGTAGCCCTCCGCCGCAGCGGTCGCGGACCAGGCGGACTGGGTCGCGAAGCTCGCGTGCTCCTCCAGGCCGAGGGACAGCACGGCGCCGCCCGGCGCGGCCTGCCGGCGGATGTCGGCGAGAGCGGACTGGGCCACGTATTCAAGGATCAGCGCGCCCGAGCTCGGCGACGGCTCTGCGGCCAGGAACGGGGCGAGCCCGGTGATCCGCGGGTCCATCAGCGAACCCAGCCGGGCCGCCGACAGCGCCGCCGTCTGGTACAGGGCGGCCAGCGCGGCGTCCAGCGCCAGCGTCACATGACCGGCGTGGAAGTTGCCGTTGTGCCAGCGGGTACGGCCGG
>JASIGS010000439.1 GCA_030052355.1 Streptosporangiaceae bacterium
GAGGGCCGCCGGCGCGGCCTGGTTTGGGCTGGTCAGCCGCACGGCGCCTCCGCACGCGTCGAGAGTGTTCTCCTGTCATGCGAGGGTAGCCCGTCCGGGGAACGGGGGCGTTCCTGGCTTGCGGCGATCTGGACAACGGGATGACTTAGTAGCAAAATGCAGGTTGCATTTTGGTCACTGGTGGGATTGCAGCTATCGACCGTGATAACGTCGTCACCGTCCGTTTGGTGGACAACTCGCAATTGCCCTGTTTTATGGCGGGATGTGAGGTCGGGCTAATGGTCAAGATCCGTTACACGGAACTGCCAGCCGGATTGCATGTTGCTGCCAAGTCGAGTCGCGGCGACACGATCGTCTACTTATTGCCCGGTCTGACCCCCGCGGAGCGTCGCGTCGCGCTGAACAGGGTTCGGAGCAGCGGTCTGATGGGGCATGGCCCCAGGCCATCTGCCGCCAGCCTTTTAATTGCGGACGGCGTCGACCGGCTCAGAACGGTGGCCGCCAACGGTGCCGCCGCGATGCGCGGACACCCGGTACTGCTCATCCCCTCCCTGCTCGTCATGACCGGGACCCTCTTTGCGCTGGTGTCCCTCGCGACCATGACCGTTCCCCAGCCGGCGGGTGGCGCGGCGTCGCCGAACACCTTGCGGAGTAACCACGTCACCGGTGGCCAGCGCCCATCCAAGTCAGATGGCGGCGCGAACACAGGCCAGCATGCGGGTCATCGGGCTGGCGCGCCGGACAGGCGGCGGGAGCTGCGGGCCGAGGCGTTGACGTCCGGGGGCGACTGCGTCACGTACTTCCTGTTCGGGGTGTGCGGGCCCCAGTAGCCTAGGCTGGCGCTCCGGTGCCGTGACCGTAGCCGTGCCCGGTGCCGCAATTGCGTTCAAGACGCGCCGTCCCGCCTTGTCCGATCCTGTATGCGGGTCCGGTTGGACGACGAGGGGGTGACAGTGAGCCGCCGTGGCTGGCTGCTGTTCGCTGCTATGAGCGTGATCTGGGGTGTCCCCTATCTGCTCATCAAGGTGGCGGTGGGCGGTGTCGCGCCGCCGGTTCTCGTGCTGGCGCGGGTGGCGATCGGTGCCGCGCTGCTGTTGCCGGTGGCCGCCGGGCGGCGCGAACTCCGCGTCCTGGCGCCGCACTGGCGCTGGCTGGCGGTGTTCGCGATGGCCGAGATCATCGTGCCGTGGCTGCTGCTATCCGAGGCCGAGACCAGGCTGTCCAGCTCGCTCAGCGGGCTGCTGATCGCTTCCACGCCGATCGTCGCCGCCCTGCTCGCCTGGATGACCGGCGGCGACCGGCCGTCCGCGGTCCGCTGGGCCGGGCTCGCGCTCGGCCTCGGCGGGGTCGGCCTGCTCCTCGGCAACGGCGCCGCCTCAGGGAATGCCGGCTCGGTCGCCGAGGTCCTGGTGGTGGCGGTGTGCTACGCGATAGGCCCGCTGATCGCGGACCGCAAGCTGAGCGAGCTGCCGAAGATAGGCATGACCGCCGCCTGCCTGGCGTTCGCCGCCGTCGTGTACTCGCCGCTCGCCGCGCTGACCTGGCCGTCCGCGGTCCCTGCCGGGAAGGTGTTCGGGGCCATCGCCGGACTGGCGGTCGTCTGCACCGCGGTCGCGTTCCTCGGCTTCTTCGCGCTGATCGCGGAAGTTGGCCCGGCCCGGGCGACTGTGATCACGTACGTCAACCCGGCGGTGGCGGTGGCGCTCGGCGTCAGTGTCCTCGGCGAGCGGTTCACGCCAGCCATGGGCGGAGCGTTCGGCGCGATTCTGGCCGGATCGGTCCTCGCCACGAGGGCGGGCCGCCGGCCCGCGGCCACCCATGAACCCGAGCCGTCCGCGGCGGTGGCGCAATCCCCGGTGGCGCCGCCCCAGTCGGCCGCCGGCCGGTTATCGGAAGGCGCGCTGAAAACCGCCCCGCTAGAATCTCGCGAGTGATCGATCTCAAGGCTGCCAGGGCAGAGCCGGAGAAGTACCGCGCCGCGCTCGCGAGGCGCGGTGCCGCTGAGGACTTCGATGCCCTCCTGGCCGCGGACGCGAGCTGGCGATCTCTCACCGAGCGGGCCGAATCGCTGCGAGCGGCGCAGAAGAGCTCGTCCAAGGGCAAGCCGACGGCTGAGGAGATCGAGCGGCTTCGCCAGCTGCGCGACGAGCTCGCGGAGGCACAGGACGAGCTGTCGGAGGCGACCAGGCAGCGCGACACGCTGCTCGCCAGGATTCCCAACTTGCCCGACCCCACCGCCGCCGATGGCATGGACGAGGAAGACTCGCAGGTCGTCAGGACCTGGGGCGAGCAGCCCAAGTTCGCCTTCGAGCCGCGCGACAGCACCGAACTCGGCTCGGCTCGCGGCTGGATCGACATGGCCAGGGGAGCCCGGCTGTCCGGCGCGCGGTTCGCCTACCGGATCGGCGATGTGGCGCTCACCGAGATGGCCCTGTACCGGTACGTGATCGACAAGCTGACGCGGCGCGGGTTCCTGCTCGTGCTGCCGCCGGTGCTGGTCGGCGAGCGGGCCATGTACGGCACCGGCTTCCTGCCGACGGAGGCGTCGAACATCTACCACCTCGAGCACGACGACCTGTACCTCACCGGCACCTCCGAGGTCGCGCTGGCGGGCATCCACTCCGAGGAGCGGCTGGAGGAGGAAGACCTGCCGGCCCGCTACGTGGCGTTCACGACGAACTTCAGGCGTGAAGCTGGTGCGGCCGGCAAGGACACCAGGGGCATGTTCCGCGTGCACCAGTTCGACAAGGTCGAGATGTTCGTCTACTGCCCGCCAGAAGAGTCACGCGAGACGCACGACCTCCTTCTTTCTTACGAGGAGGAGATCGCGCAGGAACTCGGCCTGCCGTACCGGGTCATGAACATCGCGGTCGGCGACCTCGGCGCGCCCGCGGCCAAGAAGTACGACATCGAGGCCTGGTTCCCGGTCCAGCAGCGCTACCGCGAGATCACCTCGTGCTCCAACACCACCGACTACCAGGCTCGGCGGCTGAACATCAGGTTCCGCAGGGACGGCAGGCTCGACTACGTGCACACCCTGAACGGCACCGGGGCCACGGCGCGGGCGCTGCTGTCGATCATGGAGAACTTCCAGGACGAACGCGGAACGGTCGCGGTGCCCGAGGTGCTGCAGCGATTCGGCGCTCCGGCCACGATCGGCA
>JASIGS010000440.1 GCA_030052355.1 Streptosporangiaceae bacterium
CATGACGGACGGCGTTCTCAATAAGGTTGGCGAGGATCTGATCGATCTTGTCGGCGTCCAGCCACGTCTCCGGCAGCCCCGCGTGCACGTCCACCCGATAACGACCAGGAACGTCACCTGCAGCGACCCGGCCGTTGATGATCTTCTGCGCCCTGCCGCCGATGTCAACCAGCTCGCGGTGCACCTCGATCCGGCCGGACTCGATCCTGGACACGTCGAGCAGCTCGGTGATCAGCCTGGTGACGCGGTCGGCGTCGGCGTTCACCGTCTCCAGCATCACCCGCTTCTGGTCGTCGGTGAACCTGGGCCACTTGGCCAGCAACGTGGCGGTGAAGCCCTTGACGCTGGTGAGCGGGGACCTCAGCTCGTGCGCGACGGTGGACACCAGGTCGGCCCTGCTGCGCTCGAGCCGGGCCCGGTGCTCGGCGCTGCGCAGGGTGATCGCGATCCGCTGCACTTCCCCAGGACCGCGCTCTCCGTTATGGGGGCAGCGCGGATCGCGCACGTAGCCGACGGTTACCAGCAACTCGGTCCCGTCCGGCAGGAACAGCGACTGCTCGGGGTGCCTGGTCCGAGTCGCCAGCCCGTCGTACGGCTGCGTCATCGTCCACCAGCAGTGGCCGTCGCGGTCTTGCAGCGGCAGCACCTGCCGGACATCCAGGCCCAGCGCGGCCCCCGCCTCAACTCCGGTCAGCCGGGCGGCGGCGCGGTTGAAGACCGCGACCTTGCCCTTCCGGTCGGCGACGACGAGCCCGTCGGGCAGGTCGTCGGCGAGCACGAAACCGTCCGCCTGGCCTGTCACGGTCCCGTCCACCTGAACGCCGCCTCCGGGAGGCTCGCCTGTCCCCCGGAACGACCTTGCCCGCGCGTCGTCACGGGCGGCGCCGCGAGCGGTCTCGGGGGAAGTGCGCTCCGGCATGCCGCCACGTCACCGGCAGTGACCCAGTACGGTCGACTCCCTGACGCAACGTGATCAGACTCTAGCCGATCCCCGCGGCCGGACGGCACCCCCCATCCAGTCTTCGGATCATGAAGTGCTGGGCACGGAACGCATGTGCCGGGCCGACGCGTACATGCACACGGCGGCGGCCGCCGCCAGGTTCAGGCTCTCCGCCTTGCCGTAGATGGGTACCGCGACCGCGGCGTCCGCGAGCCGCAGCACGTCCTCCGGCAGCCCCCAGGCTTCGTTACCGAACAGCCAGGCAGTGGGCCTCGCCAGGTCGAGACCGCCGCCGGAATCGTCGAGGAACCGCCCGGCCCTGCCGTCGGCGGCAATGACCTGCAGCCCTGCCTCGCGAAGTTCGGAGATCGCACCCGCCAGGTCCGCGCCAGCGACCACGGCCAGGTGGAACAGGCTTCCGGCCGAGGAGCGCACGCACTTGCTGTTGTAGGGATCGACGCTGGCCGCGGCGAACACCACGCCGTCTGCCCCGGCCGCGTCGGCCGTGCGCAGCACGGTGCCGGCGTTGCCGGGATCGCGGACGTTCGCCAGCACGGTGACCAGCCGCGGCCTCGCCGAGACGAGCGCGGACATGGGCACGTCCACGAAGCGGCACACGCCGAGCAGCCCCTGCGGGGTGATCGTCTGGGCCAGCTCGGCCATGATCTCGCCGCTGACCAGGTGCACAGGAGCGCCCTGCCGCACGGCGTCAGCCGTCAGCTCGGGATACCTGTCCTTCCCCTGACCGGTGACGAACAACTCGGTCAGCACGCCAGGGCTGGCAAGCGCCTCACGGACCGCCTGCGGGCCCTCGGCGAGGAACGCGCTCGCGCGCTCCCGGAAAGCCCGCTTGCCGAGCCGACGGGCTGCCCTGACGCGGGCCGCGTCAGGCACGCTCAGGCGGCTGGCGCGTTGACGTCCGCGGGCAGTGCCTTCTTCGCTACCGCCACCAGAGCCGTGAACGCCTGCGGGTCGGCAACCGCGAGCTCGGCCAGCATGCGGCGGTCCACTTCCACGCTGGCTAGCCGGAGGCCCTGGATGAACCGGTTATAGGTCAGGCCCTCGGCCCTGGCGGCCGCGTTGATCCGCTGGATCCACAGCCTGCGGAATGCGCCCTTCCGGTCCTTGCGGTCCCGGTAGGCGTACGTCATGGAGTGGAGCTGCTGCTCCTTGGCCTTGCGGTACAGCCTGGACCGCTGGCCCCGGTAGCCGCTCGCGCGCTCGAGCACCACCCGGCGTTTCTTGTGGGCATTGACCGCCCGCTTCACGCGTGCCATTTGTTCGACTCCCTCGAGGCGGGCCGGGTCACTTCCCCAGCAACTTCTTCATGTTCTTGCCGTCACCCGGCGCGAGCTCCACGTACCCGGCCAGGCGGCGGGTCCTGGTGCTCGGCTTGTGCTCAAAGTAGTGATTGCGGTTGGCGCGGCGGCGGATGATCTTGCCAGTTCCGGTCAGCCGGAACCGCTTGTTGGCGCCGCTGTGCGTCTTCATCTTCGGCATGTCGCCGTGTCTCCGTTTCCCGCCGTGCCACTGGCACGACAGCCGTCTCCCGCGCCGCTGGCACGGCAGTTCTTTCCTCACGTGCCGGGTGGCACGTCAACCTGGCGTGCCCTCGGACACGTCTCCCTAAGCTGGCAGCGCAAGCTGCCAAGTTCTGAGTCCGGGCGAGGTCCCTACGCCGTGTCCGCCTCGCCGGATCCCGCTGACCCTGTGCCGGTCCGCGTCGACGTCCGGCCGCGCGGTGCGGGCGCCGAGTCTCGTGCCGCCGCGGGCTTGGCCGCCGTGCCTGCCGAGCCCGGCGAGGCCGTCCTGGCGCCGGCGGCAGC
>JASIGS010000441.1 GCA_030052355.1 Streptosporangiaceae bacterium
AGCGGCGTCGCCACCAGGCCACCTCCGACGGCACCGAGGCGGACCCGCACCCAGTCGTCCATGCCGGCCGACGACGGGAGCTTGCGGGCCAGCCGGGTGCCCGCCCGTGGCCGCTGGCGGGGAGCCGCACCAGACAGTTCGGCGAGCAGCGGCACCGCGAAGATGTCGAACGTGAGGGCGGCCGACACCGGGTAGCCAGGCGCGCCGAGCACGGGGGTGCGGCCGACGACGCCGAGTACCACCGGGTGCCCAGGCCGGACGGCGACCCCGTGGACGGCCAGCGCGCCTTCGGCCGCCACGACCCGGGCCGTGTAGTCGTCCCGCCCGGCGCTCGAGCCGGCGATCACGATCAGCAGGTCGCATCGGGCCGCCGCCTGGCGCACGACGGCCGCGATCCGGGCCGGGTCGTCCGGCTCGATCGGCAGCACCCGCGCCTCACACCCGGCCTCGACCGCCTGTCCCGCGAGCATCACCGAATTGGTGTCCAGCAGCTCGCCGGGTGCGAGCTCGGTGCCGATGGGCCGCACCTCATCCCCGGTCGGAAGGATGCAGACGACGGGCTTCTTCCGGACGGAAAGCCGCGTCTGCCCGGCCGCGGCCGCCGCGGCCTGGTCGAAGGGACGCATCCGGTGGCCTTCGGGCAGCAGCAGCTCGCCCGCGCTGACGTCCTCGCCGATGGACCTGACGTGCTGGTAAGGAGGAACGGCGGCGCGCAGCTCGGCGCGGCCTGCCTCGTCGTAGTGGACATGCTCGCGCATGACCACCGCGTCGCGGCCGTCGGGCATCGGGTCGCCCGTGTCCACCACGTCGAAAGCGTCCGGTGCCAGCCATAGCGGCGTGGTCTCGCTAGCGCCGAGCGTGGCGGCGGAACTGACCGCGATGCCGTCCATCCCGGCGGCGTCGAACGGCGGCGAGGAGCGGATGGCCCAGACGGGCGCGGCCGTGACGAGCCCGGCGGACTCGGCGACCGGAACGGTGACCGCAGGCAGCCGCTGCGGGCAGCCCGCGGCCTCGCGGGCAGCACGCCAGGCATCCAGGGCCTGCGCCGCTGGCACGTCCCTGATGAAGGGACTGTCAGGCATACAAGGTCACCTCTACCTCGGTGCCAGCGTCGAGCCCGGTCGCTTCTTCCGGGATCGCGATGCAGCCGTCGGCCGCCGTCAGGACCGATAGCAGGGCCGACAAGCCGAACACCGGGACCGCGGTGCCATCCCTAACCTGCACCTGGACGATATCGAGCCTACCGGTCGCCGACGCCAGGTCCCTGGACAGCCGCGCCCTCGTGGACGGCGCAGGCGGCGAGGTCGCACACCCCCCGATGAGGCGCACCACGGGCATGCCGATCAGCCGGAACACCACGAGCGCCGAGCGCGGGTTGCCGGGCAGCCCGATCACGGGCACGCCAGGCGAGCTGCCCGTCGCGCCGCACTCGGCGAGCAGCGTCGGCTTGCCCGGCTTGATCGCCAGGCCGTGGCACCAGATTCCCGGCGGGCCCAGCCGCGACACCGCGTTCGCTGTCTCGTCGCGGATGCCCACCGAGGATCCGGCCGAGACCACGATCATGTCCGTCGCGGGCAGGGCCTCCCGCAGCGCCTTCTCCAGCGCGCCGGGGTCGTCGCCGACGATCCCGCCGTGCACCGGCTCACCTCCGGCATCAGCCACCAGCGCGGCGAGAGCGGACGCGGTGGCGTCGCGGACCTGCCCGGGCTGCAGCGTCTGCGTGCCGGGCGGGACGACCTCGTCACCGGTGGAGAAGATCGTGACCCGGGGCCTTGCGCGGCACCGCACCGAGGTCACGCCGGCCGCCGCGAGCATGCCGAGGTCATCGGGGCGCAGCACGCGGCCGTCCTGGATGATCTCCTGCCCCGCGCGTGCGTCCTCGTCGGCCCGCACGACGCCGTCGCCCGGCGCGACCGGGCGCACCACCTCGATGGTGCCGGGCATCACCTCGGAGGTGTACTCGATCATCACGACCGCGTCAGCGCCCGGCGGGATCGCGCCACCGGTCGGCATGGCCACGGCGCTGCCCGCGGTGACGGTCACCTCGGGGGCAGCGCCCATCAGAACCGCGCCGCAGATGGTGAGGTATCCCGGCAGCCCGTCGGAGACCCCGTACGTGTCGGCGGCGCGGACCGCGTATCCGTCGACGGTCGAGCGGGCGAAGCCGGGCAGCGGGTGCGGCGCGACGACCGGCCCGGCGGTGACCCGGCGCAGCGCACCCTCGAGCGGGACAGACTCGTGCGCAGTGCGACGCGCTGGACGGAACCCGGCCAGGGCTTCCGCGACCGTCCTGGTGGTGAAGAACTCCCGCCCGGCCGCGTCAGCCCCCACTGCCATTCTGGACAGCACTGCCATTTTCGCCGGCCAGCCTCAGCACGCTGGACACCGGGCCGAGCGCGACCTGGCCGAGACCGCAGATCGACGTGCGGCGCAGCACGTCGACGAGCTCGCGGACGTCGGTGTTCACGTCGGCCGGGCCGCCACCACTGGCGAGCAGGTCGGTGAGCATCGTGTGCGCCTTGCTCGAGCCGACGCGGCACGGCACGCACTTGCCGCAGGACTCGTCGCGGAAGAACCGCAGCACGTTGACGGCCGCGGCGAGCAGGTCGGTGCCCTCGGCCATCACCACGAGCGCGCCGGAGCCGAGCATCGAGCCGGCTGCCTGGAGGGTGCCGAAGTCAAGCTCGACGTCCAGCTGGCCCGGCCCGATGAAGTTGGAGGACGCGCCCCCCGGCTGGATCGCGCCGAGGCTCCTGCCCTCTGATACGCCGCCGGCGAGGTCGAGTAGCTCGCGGGCGGTGATGCCCATCGGGACGCAGTAAACGCCAGGGCGCGCCACGTGACCGGACACGGCGAAGAACTTCAGCCCCGCATGGTCGCCGCGGCCCTGTGCCCGCCACCAGTCGGCGCCGCGCAGGGCGATGACCGGCACGTGGGCGAACGTCTCGACCGAGTTCATCAGCGTCGGCCTGCCGTGCAGGCCGTAAGAGGCGGGGAACGGCGGCTTGTTCCGCGGCTCGCCGCGATGGCCCTCCATGCACTCAAGCAGCGCGGACTCCTCGCCGAGGATGTAGCCTCCGGGCGAGGTGAACACCTCGAGGCTCAGCCGCCGGCCGCTGCCTGCCGCGTCCGGGCCGATGAGGCCGGCGTCCCGCAGGCGCTCGATCTCGGCACGGATGATCCGCTCTTCCGGGCCGTACTCGTGCCTGATGAACACCCAGCCCTCTTCCGCGCCGACGGCGAGCATGCCGAGCAGCGTGCCCTCCAGGACCAGGTGCGGCTGCGTGGCGAGGATCTGCCTGTCCTTGAACGTGCCGGGTTCGGACTCGTCCGCGTTGCAGATCACGTACTTCGGCGTGGCCTCCTGCGCCGCGACCATGTCCCACTTGCGGCCGGCCGGGAAGCCAGCGCCGCCCATGCCGCGCAGTCCGGAGTCCTTGAGCGTCGTGATGATGTCCGCGGTGTCCAGCCGCCCGGCGAGCACGGCGCGGAGCACGCCGTATCGCTCGGCCGGAGCACGGTACGGGTCGTTCGGCCACGTGATCTCGGACTGCGGCGGGGGCGGCGAACGGTGGTGCCCGTTCGAGTGGCCATCAAGGCCGTGTGCGGCGCTCACCGCGGCATCCGCGGCGTCGAGCGGGACCGGCGCCTCGTTTACGGTGCCCGCGGGCGCGATATCGCAACGGCCCAGGCAGGATCCCTCGATGACCTCGACGTCGGCGTCCGCGCCGTACCGCTCGCGCAGCGCGGCGATCTCCGCCTCGCCGCCGCGCAGCCAGCAGGACAGGTCGCGGCAGACACGCAGCTCGACCTTCTTCGGCGGCTCGGTCCTGAAGTGCGGGTAGAACGAGATCAGGCCCTCGATCTCATACAGCGGACGGCGGACGTCGCGGGACAGCGCCTCCAGCTCCTCACGGGGCAGCCAGCCGACCCGCTCCTGTATCGCGTTCAGCGCGGGAATCAGTGATGGGCCGGGAAACTTCCCG
>JASIGS010000442.1 GCA_030052355.1 Streptosporangiaceae bacterium
ACCGGACCTGCTGCAGCACCGCGGCGTCGCCGTGGTCTTCGACAGCATCGAGGAGTACGTCGCCGCCGCCGAGGACGAAGACCTCGATGTCGACGCTAACTCGATCCTCGTGGTGCGCGGCTCGGGGCCGGTTGGCTACCCGGGCTTCCCCGAGGTCGGCAACCCGCCGATCCCGCGCAAGCTGCTGGCGAACGGGATCACCGACATGGTCCGCATCTCCGACGCGCGGATGAGCGGAACCGGTTACGGCACCTGCATCCTGCACGTGTCCCCGGAAGCGGCCGTCGGCGGCCCGCTGGCGCTGGTGCGCACCGGAGACGAGATCGAGCTCGACGTCGCCGGGAGGCGCCTGGATCTGCTCGTCGATGAGGACGAGCTCGCCAAGCGCAAGGCCGACTGGACGCCGCCGCCGCCGCACGCCACTCGCGGCTGGGTCCGGCTGTACACCGATCATGTCCTGCAGGCCGACCGCGGCGCAGACCTGGACTTCCTGGTGGGGCGCAGCGGCGACACCGTGGGACGCCACTCGCACTAGGAAAGAGGCTGTCTGTGCGACTGGTCCGTTACCTGGCCGACGGCAGCGCCGAGCCTGAGGTCGGGGTCGAACTACCCGACGGCATCCGGCGGATGGATGTCGACACCATGGGCGACCTGCTGAGCCGCCCGCTCGCCGAGATCCGGGTGCTGGCCGATGAGGCTGGCAGGGGCGTTCCTGCTATAAGCGGTGCCATCCTGCTGCCTCCGGTGGACGGGCGGACGGAGGTGTGGGCGGCCGGGGTGACCTACTACCGGTCGCGCGAGGCCCGGATGGAGGAGAGCGCCACCGCGGACATCTACGACCTCGTGTACGACAGCGAGCGCCCTGAGCTGTTCTTCAAGTGCGCGGCCTGGCGCGCCGTGACCAACGGCGAGCCGATCGGCATCAGGACAGACTCGGCGCTGAACGTGCCTGAGCCCGAGCTCGCGGTGGTCGCCAACCGCCATGCCGAGATCGTCGGCTACACCGTCTGCGATGACGTGTCGTCGCGCAGCATCGAAGGCGAGAACCCGCTGTACCTGCCGCAGGCGAAGGTGTACGCCGGCTCGTGCGCGCTCGGCGACGGCATACGGCCCGCCTGGGAGGTGGCCGCCGCGGGCGGCCTGGATGTCGAGCTCAGCATCGAGCGGGACGGGGGCATCGCCTGGCGAGGCAGCGCGAGCACCGGCGACATGCGCCGCTCGCCGGCCGAGCTTGTCGGCTACCTGTTCCGCGGCGAGCACTTCCCCGCGGGTGCGGTGCTGTCCACTGGCACCGGCATCGTGCCTGGCATGGACTTCACGCTGCACGATGGCGACCTCGTCACGGTGCGCGTCGAGGAGGTCGGCGTGCTCGCGAACAGGGTCGTGTCCGGGCGGGAGCACTTCGCCTGGCTGGCCGACTCGCGAGCCCCGCGCCCTCGTACCGTGTCGTAGCCAGCCGCTGCAGTGTGGTGCAGCGCGCAGTGCAGCGTGCAGCGCAAACTGCAGCGCAAACTGCAGTGCAGAGTGCACTGCAGTTGCGTGCAGTCGCAGGCGCAACGCGCCAGCACAACATCGCGTCGTCGCGCTACTAGCGGATTGGTGACAATATTGAGTCCGCTTAAACGCTGTGAACCTGTCGCAGACTGTCTCCATGAGTCTGACGGCTGCGCCCCCGGTTGACCAGGTAGCCGACCTCATCGCCCAGGCCCGAGAGCGCGGTTCTGTCTCCATGGCGGAACTGACCGCTGTCTTCGACCGCTGCGATATGTCGGCCGACGCCGTCGACGGCGTCCTCAAGCTACTCGCAGACGAAGGTGTTGATGTCGTCGACCCCGTGGTCGACAGTGAGGATATGGCGCCGCGGTCGCCGCAGGCGGAGGCGAGGCGCGCCGTCACCAGCGACCTGGTGCGCATTTACCTGCGAGAGATCGGCCGCGTGCCGCTGCTGACCGCGCATGATGAGGTCGAGCTGGCGAAGGCGATCGAGGCAGGGTTGTTCGCCGAGGAGAAGCTCGCCGGCGGGGTCATCGCCGGCCGCGACGGAGTGCGGACCGCCGAGCTCATGCTCGTTGCCGCGGACGGGGTCGGCGCCAAGCAGCGGCTCATCGAGGCCAACCTGCGGCTCGTGGTGTCCATAGCGAAGCGCTACATAGGCCGCGGCATGGTGTTCCTCGACCTGATCCAGGAGGGCAATCTCGGGCTGATCCGCGCGGTGGAGAAGTTCGACTACACCAAGGGCTACAAGTTCTCCACGTACGCGACCTGGTGGATCCGGCAGGCGATCACGCGGGCGATCGCCGACCAGGCCAGGACCATCCGGATCCCGGTGCACATGGTGGAGACCATCAACAAGATGGCCAGGATCCAGCGCCAGCTGCACCAGGACCTCGGCCGGGAGGCAACCCCCGAGGAGATCGCCGCCGAGATGGACCTGCCTACGGAGCGGGTAGCCGAGATCCAGCGGATCGCGCAGGAACCGGTGTCGCTGCAGTCGCCGATCGGGGAAGAAGACTCTGACCTCGGCGACTTCATCGAGGACGCGGACGCTGTCGTCCCGATGGAGGCGGCCGCCTTCCTCATGCTCCAGGACCAGCTCGACGCCGTGCTTGATCAGCTGTCCATTCGCGAGCAGCGGATCATCCAGCTGCGGTTCGGGCTGACCGACGGTCATCCTCGCACGCTCGAGGAGGTCGGCAAGGAGTTCGGCGTGACCAGGGAGCGGATCCGGCAGATCGAGTCGAAGACCCTGGCCAAGCTGCGGCACCCGAGCCGCGCGCAGATGCTGCGCGAGTACCTGGCCTAGCGCCTGGTTCAGACCGCGGGGTTCAGACGGCGCGGGTTGTCAGGCGGCGCGGTTCACGGAGTGCTGGACGGGCCCGGCCGTTGCGGCCGGTCGGACGTCGCCACGAAGGGGCGGTCCGTTCCGCCGTTGGTCGACGGTGCCTTGTGACCATTCCCGTGACGAAGACCCGGAATGTGCTCCTCGAGCATGTGCGCAAGCTGCGGAGCGTGGTCGTGCACGGTCTTGGTAGCGGTACTGAGCAGGCCGGTGGCCTGGGCCTGGATCGCCCCGGCGGCCTGCTGGACCTGAGGATTGTCGGCCGTCTGGCGGGCCAGCTTCACCATCTGCTCGTACTTCTCGCGGCCGGCGCGTGTACCAGCGACGAAGCCGATGGCCAGGCCGGTGACGAAGCTCATTCGATATAGACGCATCTGGACATCTCCCGGAATGTCGTCAGGGCGCTGCGCTCCCCAGCTTTCCCGTGCGTTCCCCGTCACTGATCTTCCAGGTCATGCCCAGTCCGAGGCCGTCTATGCGCTAGCACAGGTCGGGGTAGCTCCGGCTACCCGGTGAGGTGCGCTACCCTTATGCCGCGGCGCTGGTCACCCGGGTCAGGGCGACCTTGGCGACGCACGGTCTCGCGTAGCTCAATCGGCAGAGCGTCCGGCTGTTAACCGACGACAGGTGTTCGGCCTGGAGGCCCTGCCAACGCTAGCTATGCAGGTCAGGGCTTTGCCGTAAGGAATAACGTGATACCAGTCACCGAAGCCTGCGGCAATCCGATCTGGGGTAGCTCAATCGGCAGAGCAACCGGCTGTTAACCGGTTGGTTGGGAGTTCGAGTCTCCCCCCCAGAGCTTCCGTCCGGCAGGCCCGGCAACTCGCTGCGGGACCTTCTGGCTTCCGGCTGGCAGCAGCGCTGTTGACACCCAGATCGGGGCGTTCCTAGCTTTAAAAGCTGCCCGGTTGCCGCGAGCCCCCAGCCCTGCCTGGAGACCGCCCGCCGGCGCCGGGTCCCGCTGTGCTTCTAGCCGCACGGGAAGGGCGGACATTGGCGGAGATCGTGCTCGGCGTTGCCTCGTCGCACACGCCCCAGCTCAGTTCCGGCGTTGACTTCTGGCCCGATCACGCCGAACGGGACCGGCGGAACCCGCAGCTGCTCGGGACCGATGCGCAGTTCCACAGCTATGAGGAGCTGCTGGCCACGGCCGACCCGTCGATCGCGGCCGAACTCGCCCCCGAGGTGTGGGACAAGAAGTACCACCGGTGCCAGGACGCGATCGCGGCCCTCACGGAGCGGCTCGCCGCGGCGCGGCCGGACGTCGCCGTGGTGATCGGTGACGACCAGCGCGAGCTTTTCCGCGACGACGGAATCCCGGTGTTCGCCTGTTTCGCCGGTGACGAGCTGCTGGACACGCCTCCGGCGGGCGAGGCCCTGGAACGGATGCCGGCCGGGATCCGCGCGGCCTCGTGGGCCGCGCACTCTGACCATGAACAGCGGCATCCCGTCAGCGCCGAACTGAGCCGGCATCTGGCCGAGCAGCTGACCGGCGCCGATTTCGACATCACGCTGCTGACGCGGCAGCCGCCGGGACGCAGCCTCGGCCACGCTTTCACGTTCCCCCGGTACCGGCTCGGGCTGCCCGCGACCACGCCGATCGTGCCGGTCTTCGTCAACACCTACTACCCGCCCAACGTGCCGTCCGCCAGCCGGTGCTACGCCCTCGGTCAGGCGATCCGGCGCGGCGTGGCGAGCTGGGATGACGACGCGCGGGTGGCCGTCATCGCCTCCGGCGGCCTCAGCCACTTCGTGGTCGACGAGCAACTGGACCGGCGCGTACTTTCCGCCATTACGGGGAACGACGCCGTCGCGCTCGGTTCGCTGTCGCGGGCGCAGCTGCGGTCCGGCACCTCGGAGATCCTCAACTGGGTGGCCGCCGCCGGGGCGCTCGAGGACCTGACGGCCACGCTGATCGACTACGTACCCGGATACCGCAGCCCGGCTGGGACGGGTGCGGGCATGGCCTTCGTCCAGTGGGACCTGGCCGCCTAGCACGCCGCCGGGAGCTGCCGCACCCAACCCGCCAAGGAAGACGGAGGATCAGCTGTGTATCGCGACGTTCCCGTGCTCGACGTCCACGGCCATGTCTCGGTGCCGTTCGGGGCCAACTCGTTTCTCGTGCTGATGATGGGCTCCAATACGCCGATGGATAGCCCCATCGGCCGGGAGGCCGCCGGGCCTGCCGGGGTCAGCCTGGAGGACTTCCGCCAGGCGGCGCAGGGGCACGTGCGCTACCTGGACGAGCGCAACATCGACGTGCAGGTCATCGGCCCGCGGCCGTTCCTCACGATGGGCTGGATGGAGCCCCACCTGGTACCGGCCTGGACCAGGTACGTCAACGACATGATCCACCAGCAGTGCGCGTTCTTCCCCGACAGGTTCCTCGGGGCGTGCCTGCTGCCGCAGCTCAGCGACGCCCCCGACCTGTCCGGGTGCATCGGCGAGCTGGACCGGTGCGTCACCGAGTACGGGTTCGTCGCCGCCTACGCCTCGCCCGACCCGGCCGGCCGGCGAACCACGCCGGGGATGCACGAGCCGTACTGGTACCCGCTGTATGAGCGCTGCCAGGAACTGAGCATCCCGATCATCGTGCACGGCACGAACTCGCTGGATCCGCGTTTCCGTGTCGTCCCGCATAACTATCAGCTCGGCTTCCTCACCGAGCAGTACCTGGCCGGGCAGTTCCTGAGTCACGGCGACGTCTTCGAGCGCTTCCCCGAGCTGCGCGTGATCATCTGTCATTGCGGCGGCGCGCTCGACAGGTTCATCCCCACCGACCCGCACATCGCGCAGAAGGACCTGAGCAGCAACCTGTTCTACGACACCTGCGCGTACGACCTGATCTTCCTGGAGGCCGCCATCAGGCAGCGCGGAGTCGGCCGGATCGTGTTCGGCACCGAGGCGCCCGGCTCAGGACGCGCGGTGCGCCCGGAGACCGGCCGGACATCCGACGATCTCGTGCCCGTCATCGGGGGCTTTGACTTCTTGTCAGAGGACGACAAGATAAAGATCTTCAACGAGAACCCCGCCCGGGTCGTCCCGGCGCTTGCCAAGATCGCCCGGTGAAACGGTCTCGTCGGAGATAACAGCCCCGCCGGAAGGAGATCGCATGGACGACGAGCCGCGCGCGGAAACCGTCGGCAGCCTGCTCCGCACCGACGAGGTTGTGCAGGCTGCCAGGGCCGAGGCAGGTGACCTGCGGGCGCAGAAGGTGCTCGACGAGGCCGTGATCGAAGCGATCCAGCTGCAGGAGGATGCCGGTCTCGACGTCGTCACCGACGGCGAGGTACGCCGCCTGGCCTGGGCGCAGACACCGCGGTTTATTGACTGTTTCGATGCAACCCCAGGCCGAGGGCAGCTCAACTGGCGGACTGGCACGGGGCAGCCGGCGAGCGCTGGGCAGACCAGCGACCGCCCACGGCAGCTGGGCGTTCCCGTCGGTCCCGGGGGTATTCGCGCCGGCGACGGCTATCCGACCGTGGTACGGCGTGTCGCGGATGCGGCGCGAACCGGCAGCATGGCTGACGAGTACGCGTTCCTCGCGCGGCACGCGCACGGCAGGGCCAAGTTCTGCATGCCGGCCCCGAGCTACCACCGGCGTTACTGGTCACCGGAGCATTCAACGCGGGCCTACCGCAGTTGCGAGGAGTTCCTCACGGAGGTCCGCGACTACCAGCGCGGCGTGGTCAGTGACCTCGTCGGGCTCGGCTGCGACTACATCCAGCTGGACGCGCCGAACTACGGCTCGCTCTGCGATCCAGACACCCGCGCGAGGATGGAAGCCGAGGGGCGTGACCTGGACGCCGAGACGGCGTTCGATGCCGAGCTTGACAACTCGCTGTTCGACGGTGTCCACGGCGTCACCTCCGCCCTGCACATCTGCCGGGGGAACGGGCCGGGCGGGACGTGGCACTCGGCCGGGGGATACGGATCGATCTCAGCCGTGTTGTTTCCGCGGCTGTGCTTCGACCGCCTGCTGCTGGAGTACGACTCCGACCGGGCCGGGACGTTCGAGCCGCTGGCCGACGTGCGACCCGGCACGATCGTGGTGCTCGGGCTGCTGACGACCAAGTCCGACCGGCTCGATGACCCGGCCGACGTCGAGGCGAGGATCGGTGAGGCTGCCCGGCTCAAGCCGCTGGAGGAACTGGCGCTGAGCACGCAGTGCGGATTCGCCTCGGTCCCGGCGGCCAACCCGGTGTCTGCGGACGGCCAGCGCGCCAAGCTGGCACTCGTGGCCAGGATCGCGCACCGCGTCTGGGGTGGCTGACGGGCTCAGGCCGGGCTGTGGACCTGTACCTGCTGGCCGTCAGCGTCGGTGACCGACAGCACCCGGCCGAAGTCCTCTGTCGCGATGGCCGGTTCGAAGCCCGCGCCTTCCAGTCTCGTGACGATCGCCTCGAGCGGCTCGCCCGACTCGAAACAGAGCTGCACGGCCGGGGCACGCTCGCTGGGCACGATCGGCAGTTCATCACTGAACACGTAGTGCACGCCGACAAGCCCCTGCAACCCATCGGCGGCAAGGAAGTTCACGTAGTAGGGGTTGATCTCGCCAGCGGGATTCAGCCCGAGCGCCTGCAGGAAGGCTCCGTAGGGCCCGGATGGATCGGCGAACCTGACCGGTACGACCCGCAGCGACTCAGGGGCCCCCTGCTCGGCCTTTAGCTGGTAGCCGTACAGGTCGGTCGCGCGCTCGTCGACGGCGACCGTCGCGCCTTCCGGGTCCCGGCAGGTCAGCACCCGCCCGTATGCCTCGTCGTAAACGGTCGCCTCAGGCACGCCTGCATCCGTCAGCTGCTTGGCGAGCACGGTGACGTCGTCGGCCTCGAAGCTCAGCGTGGTCAGGCCGGGCGGCGCACCGATGTCTGAGCTGGCCGCGTCGTGCAGCGCAACGCGGCCAGCCCCGCACGACATGTCGCTCCAGCCGCCGCCGTTGGAGACTATCCAGGGCCGCAGTCCAATCAGCTCAAGGAAGCGCTGCATCGCGCTGACGTTATCGGTGAACCGGACGGGACGGACGACGATAGCGCTCATCTGCTCTCTCCGTGTTGCGACAGGTACTCGGCGAGTGCGTGCTCGACGAGCACCGACAGGCTGCTGTTCTGGTCAATCGCCATGTGCTTGATACGGCGCACAAGATCGGGCGGCAGGTAGACGTTGAACTGCACCTTGCCCGCCTTTGCGTCCTTGACGGCCTCGCTCATACCTAGAATGCTAGCATCCTAGATCGGCCGTAGGAGCCCGGGCGGCGTAAATGGTTGATATCTGTCAGCCGAATTAACTCGGCCGGCGGCCCCGCGTGCCGCAGCGCGCGAAGCCGTCGGCCGGATGCGGCACGACGGGCCGGGCACGCCCCGGGCGCGGAGGCCCGGGGCGGCTCGTTCCCTTATGGCATGCCGGGCGGGCGGACGCCTGCCAGGTCGTCGCGGGTCACCCTGATCAGCGTTATGGCCACGATCAGCGCGAGGACCATGATCCCGGCCGAGACCTCGAAGCCGCGGGAGAAGCCGGTCGCGAGCGCGTGGTCGGTGATGGTCTTCTGGTACTGCGC
>JASIGS010000443.1 GCA_030052355.1 Streptosporangiaceae bacterium
TCACGCGCCGCCACGACCGCAAGCAGCGTGCCGGCACCGGACTTGCTGAGATCTGCCACCACGCGGTCCGCAGCATCACGGACGCCGGTGACCACCGGATCCGATGCGCTCATGACGCTGTCAGGATTACCATGACGCCCAGTGACTGTCAACTTGACATTTACGTTTGTGTCCGTCCGCTGCCGGTCGCGGCGTGCCGCACTACGGCAGGTTGCGTTGCAGTATCTCCGCGGTCGGCCCCTGCCCTGCTGATCTGGTAGCTCCCGACCGCATGCCGCACAGACGCGAGCAGCTCCGTGCTGAACCTTCGTCATCACCCTCAGCTCTTTAGCGTGCCGAATCCGTGGGCACGTAATATTTTATCGTGTCAGCACGTAATGGCTAGCGCTGGAGTTAACTAGAGCTGTGGTGAAGCTAGAGGTGGCGTAGCGCTGACTTGGTGAACTCGCGGTGCCCTGCCCGAAACCGGTCGAGCTCCGCTTGCGGCAATCCCCAGCCAGCCATCTGTCCGGCCGGGCGCAGCGCGGCATACAGGTCCCACCACGGCAGTGCCGTCACGTCCAGGCCGGGCATCGAGGCGCTGTACCCGCTGGTGAAGTCTTCCGCGGCGACGGCGCCGAAAAGCATGGTGAGCTCGAGCCTGGCGTTGCCGAGGTCGGCGAGCGGGTCGCCGAACGCCGCGTCCTCCCAGTCGATGACGGCTGCGAGCCGGCCGTCCAGCCACAGCGTGTTGCCCGGCCAGTAGTCGCCGTGCAGCAGGACCGAGCGGTTCACCTGGGCAGGGGGCCAGTTCGCCGCCAGGGCGGCCCGGATGGCCGGCTCGCTCAGTGCGTGATCCGGGTCGGCTACGGACTGCCTTTCCAGCCGCCTCGAGGCGGCTTCGCGCATGTCTGGCAGGAAGCCGACCTCGGTCGGTGTTATGCCGGAGCGGTGCACGCGGGCAAGCATGGCTGCGAGCTGGCGGGTGAAACTGGGCGGGACTGGTGCTGCCGTGACCGGCGCGCCGTCGGCGAACTCGGCCAGCAGGCACGGACCGGGCACGATCGTCCCCGACTCGTCTGCCAGGAAAGGCTGCGGCACCGGCAGGCCGGTGCGGTGCAGGCTGGTCAGCAGCCGGTACTCGGTGGTGGCGATCCGCGGGTTGGAGGCCACGTCGGCTGAGCCGTACTGGCGCAGCACCAAGCGCTCGCGATGGGCGCCGGGCCGTTCCGCCTCGATGCCGGTGATCGCGGCTGCGGTCCCGCCGGTAATCTCCCAGCAGCGCAGCATCCTCAGGTCAGGGTCGAATTTGCGGAGCACCGCGCCGACCGCTGCCGGCGCTGGCTGGGGCGGCTTTGCCACCGGCCGATTCTGCCAGCGCTGGGCCTGCGCCGGCCAGCCGATTACTTCTACACTGTGCCGGTGTGAGCAGTACCGAGCCCGGTGACAAGACGGCGTTTGAGCTGGGCACCGACGGGCCTAAGGTGATCGTCGTCGGCGTCGATGACTCCACCACATCCATCAGGGCCGGCTGGTACGCCGCTGGCCTCGCCCGGCGGCAGCGCGCCAGGCTCGTCGGTGTGTTCGTGTCGCCGATCGCCTCGTTCGGCTCGGCCGGCCCAGGTGGTGCTTCGCTGGCAGTCGCCAGGGACGAGGCGTTCCGGGCCACCGCCGAGGGCATGCGCGAACGAGCCGAGGCGTTCGGCGAGGAACTGGGCATCTCGGTGACCTTCGTGGCAGCACGTGGCGACCCGTTCTCTGAGATCTGCCGGGTCGCCGAAGAGGTACGGGCCGACGCCATAGTCGTCGGCGCGTCAGCGCACGCCGGTCACCGGTTCGTTGGCTCACTGGCTGTCCGGCTCGTGCGGGCCGGAAAGTGGCCGGTCACCGTCGTGCCGTGACCAGCCTGCGTCCGGTCAGTGTTGTGCCGTGATCGGCCCGGGGTCTGCAGGGTGCTGCGAGCTGGCTGGCTCGGTTGCGGTTCCGAGCAGCTGGTCCGCGATCGCCGGAACCACTTCGCCGATCGGCTCCCTGATCGTGGCCGCGGCGATGGCGTCGTACGGCGTCGGGTCGCGGTTCACGATGATCAGCCGCGCCCCCGCCCGCACGGCGATCGCGCACAGCGAGGCGGCCGGCTCGACCGTGAGCGTGCTGCCGATGGCCAGGAACACCACAGCACTCTGTGCAGCCGCGGCGGCACGCGCGAACACCGCCTGGTCAAGCGGCTGCCCGAACATGACGGTGGCCGACTTGAGGATGCCGCCGCAGTCCTCGCACGGTGGGTCGGCCTCGCCGGCGCGCACCCGTGCCAGGGCATAGGCCATCTCGCCCCGCCCGCCGCAGCCGACGCAGATCACCTGGTGGATCGTTCCGTGCAGTTCCAGTACCCGGCCGGGGGGCGTCCCCGCCCGCTGGTGCAGGCCGTCGATGTTCTGCGTGATCACCGTCGTGTCGACCGGGCTGACCGCCAGCCGGGCGAGCGCCAGGTGCGCGGCGTTCGGCTCGGCTGACCAGGCGGGATGGCCGAGCCGCGTCTGCCAGGACCGGCGCCGGACCGCGGGGTCGCTGACATAGACCTGGTAGGTCGCCATCTTCTCCGCGCCGGGGTTCTTGGTCCAGACACCCTGCGGGCCGCGGAAGTCCGGAATGCCGGAGTCGGTGGAAATGCCCGCGCCGGTCAGCACGGCCAGGCTGCTGACGCGGTCCGCCCACTGGCCGATGCCCGCCAGCCCGTCGCTGCTCGCCACCAGAACATCCTTCGGCACTGTCGCCAGGTCGGCAAGTCAGCGGA
>JASIGS010000444.1 GCA_030052355.1 Streptosporangiaceae bacterium
TGGCCGCCGCGGCCGGGACCGGCGGCAGCGTCGCGCTCGCCGCGGCCCTCATCCTGCTGCCCGGTAGCGCCGCCCGAACCAGCACCCACCCTGCACAGCTGACGGCCTGGACGGTTACCAGGCAGCCGAACGGCGAAATCAAGGTGACGATCCGCGAGCTGAAGGATCCGGCCGGGCTGCAGCGCAAGCTGCGCGCCGACGGCGTCCCGGCCAGCGTCAGCTTCCTCCGTGACCAGGATCTCGCGTGTCGCCTCTACCTGCCCGTGTACCAGCCCTACGACGCGGCTCGGCTCCGCCGGGTGTTTCCGCTCGGTGGGAACATAGCCGTCCTCATCCGGCACAAACTGCCGCCTCAGCACGTCGTCCTGCTGATCCGCCCATCGGCACTGCCCCGTGGCGCCGGCGTGCGGATCGCGACGAGTTCTCTGTCCGGCTTGCACAGCCCGAAGCCGGGCATCGCCCCCCGGCTCGGTCCCAGGCCAGGCATGCTCATCGGGGTCGAGCTGGTCTACGCGAGTCGCGGGTGCACTGGCTCCTGAGCTGCCAGGTGCTCAGCGATGGCGTCGGCTACCGCATCGGCCCGCTCGATGTGAACGTTGTGCCCGGCATCATCGAGCAGCACCGTCTGACTGTCCGGCAGCAGCGCGGCGAAGTCGGCCGCGTACGAGACCGGGACCACCCTGTCCTCGCGGCCCCAGATCAGCAGCGTCGGCGCGGCAACCCGGTGCAGCCGTCGGCGCAGCCCGCGGTCGGGTATCGGCCAGGTGAAGTGCGCCGCCGCCGCCCCGGCAAGGTAACCCCGCAGCAGGGATTCCGGCTCCATGACGGGCGCGTTCGCCTTGGCCACGTCACCGCCCGGGTCGTGCCAGAGCAGCGCGGCGAGCTCGGCGGGTGACTGGCTCCAGATGTCGGCGATGGGCTCGTCGTCACGCCACAGCCCCCACGGCGCGATCAGCGCGACCCGGGACACCCGGTCCGGGCGCATCGCGGCAACCTCAGCGGCGACCATTCCGCCCACCGAGTGGCCGGCCAGCGCGGTCTTACCGATGCCGAGCGCGTCCAGGACGTCGACGTAGTACAGCACCAGGTCGGCGACCGAGTCGAACTCGTTCAGGTCGGCCATGTCGTCCCAGCCCGGGTGCATCGGCGCGTGCACCGTGAACCGCTGGGCAAGCCGGTCATGCAGCGACGTCCAGGCATGGCCGGACGCCCCGTGGAAGTAGACGACGGGCTCGCCGGCCCCTGCGACATAGACCCTGGCCGTCAACGGAGTTCCGGCGAGCGGCAGCGTCCGCTCTGCTACAGACGCCACTACATCCTCGTTCCCGTATTAATGGTGGCGCCCGACGGCCACCAGTGGTCCTGCCAGTCACCGTCGGCTGCCCAGATGTCGCGCACCTTCGGCATCACCTTCTCCGCGAACAGCGTGATGTTGTGCAGCGTGAGGTCGTGCGGCATGGAGCCGATCTGCAGCGACGCCATCAGGTGCCCGATGCGCAGGCCCTTGATGGCCTCGGCGAGCCGGTCGGCGACCGTGTCCGGACTGCCGGCGATGACGATCCCGTTGTCGACGTAGTTGGACCACTTGCCCTCGACCACCGCCTGGCGGACAGCGGCCGCGGCGCCAGAACGCCGCATCTGGAAGTCGGCGCTGCGCCTGCTGGTGTAGCCGGGCACGGCGAACATGTACGGCGGGATGTGCAGGCACTTGCGGTAGAAGTACTGCACGTGCTCGAGGTACAGATTCTCGGCCTCGGCGTCGGTGTCCGCCACGACGATCTGCTGGAAGAACCCGGCCCGGTACGGGTTGGCATCCTTGCCGCGCTTCTCCACGGTGTCCCAGAACATGTCCATGGTGTCCTTGGCGAACTGGTACCCGTTGAAGTTCAGGAAGCTGAACGTGTAGTCCTTCTCGGCGGCAAGCTCGTACGTCTCCAGCGAGCCGCCGCCGGCCAGCCAGATCGGCGGGTGCGGCTTCTGCAGCGGCTTGGGCCACGGGTTCACGTAGCGCAGCTTCGTGAACCTGCCGTTGAACGGAAACGGCCCCGGTCGGGTCCACGCCTGCAGGATCAGCTCACGTGCCTCGTGGAAGCGCGGCCTGACTTCGCTCGGTGTCACCCCGTACACGAAACAGGTGTCCATCGGGGTGCCGACCGGCATGCCGGCCACGATCCGGCCCCCGCTCATGGTGTCGAGCACGGCGAGGTCCTCGGCCACCCGCAGGGCCGGCTGATACAGCGCGAGCGTGTTGCCCAGCAGCACGATCGCGGTCCCCTGCGTGCTGCGGGCCAGCGCCGCGGCGAAGAGGTTCGGCGAGTTGAAGTAACCGTAGGCGTTCTGGTGGTGCTCGTTGATGCCGAGGCCGTCCAGGCCCATCCGGGACGCGTGCTCGTACTCGTCCAGTGTCCAGTTGTAAAACTGGCCGGCCTTGACCGGGTCGCACAGTTCGTCGTTCGGCGGCGTGACGTACACGCTCGGGTAGCGGTCCTCGAAGTCGGCCGGCAGCTCACGGTAGGGGTTGAG
>JASIGS010000049.1 GCA_030052355.1 Streptosporangiaceae bacterium
CCGTTAGAGCAGCGCAGCCGGTGATGCCCTGACGGCGGGCGCCGGCCGGCGAAAGCGCCCGGGCGGGATGGCGGCGTTGACCTCAGCCGACCGTCGAAGCACACTCCGGGCGTGGGGTTCTTCGATGACTTGCCACCAGGCCTCCCGGAACCGTGGCCCGCTGACGGCCCCTGGCGCCGCCCGGAACACGAGTTCCCGCGCGTGGCCCTGTCGGGCTTGCTGCTGGCTCAGACAGAAGCGGTCGCCGTGGCGGTTACCGCGGTCTGGGCATTCAGCACCGGATTTGAGCTGTGGATTGGCTCGCTGTTCCGCCAGAAGGGGGTCGCGCTTGAGGAGGAGTCAGACGGGCAAGCGCTGCACATTGGCCTCCAGTACGCCGACGGCAGGAAGATCGGCGACGTCGCCGCTCTCGCCGGCGCGGCGCGGTCAGCGGCGGGCAATCTGCTGCTGCGCACGACCAGTTTCGGCGGCGGCCTGTGGCAGAAGAGGCGAGCGTACTGGGTGTGGCCGCTGCCACCGCCAGGACCGCTGGCTTTCGTCTGCGAGTGGGCCAGATTTGGCATACCCGAGCAGCGGACGGTAACCGACGGCCGGCTCATCCTCGATGCGGCACGCCTCAGTCACCAGATGTGGCCGGAGGGTGACGCTTAGCCAGGCTTGTCACGGGCTTAGCAGGCGTGCCGATGCCGGCTGCCCTGCATCCTGACGCCCGGCCGTCGACTGAGTCGGCTCGACGCTAGGAGCGGCCAGGTGGCGCCTGGTTGCCGTGGATGATCAGCACCGGGCACGGGGCGTGCTCGGCGACATTCGCGCTGACCGAGCCGAGCAGCAACCCGGCGAAGCCGCCGTGCCCGCGGCTGCCCACGACCAGCATGGTCGCGCCCTCGCAGGCGTCCAGCAATACTTTGGCAGCGCCGCCCTCACGTCCGTCCAGCTGCATGCCCGCCGGCCACTCGTCGCCGAAGGCGGCACGAGCGCTGTCTGCCAGCACCTTCCTGACATCGTCGGCCGGGCTCCAGTCTGGCGCGATCGTCGTCCAGCCGAACGAGGGCGGGTACTCCCACGCCATGACGACCTGCAGCTTCGCCGGGAGCAGCGCGGCGTA
Source organism: Streptosporangiaceae bacterium (assembly GCA_030052355.1). The sequence continues at coordinate 1,106 of JASIGS010000049.1, forward strand.
ATGCGCGGCCCACCGCAGCGCCAGCACTGAACTGTCAGACCCGTCGACGCCGACCACGATCTTGCGCTCGTCGCTGCCTGGCCCATCCGTCATGGGACACCCTCCGCTCGTCTGCCTGTCAGCAATGAATCATCGCAGCGACCGCCGTCAGTGCAGGCAGGAGTCCCCGGTCCTCAGCCAGCCGGCGAGATAACTCCTGGTCCGTGCGCTTGGCCGGGGGCTATCGTGTGGACGGTGGGGCGCTTCACCAAGATCGCCGAGAAGGTAGGGGTTGGCCTGCCGGTCGACGACAGGCGCACACCGGAGGAGGCTCTCGACGGACTCGTGGAGCTGTCCCGGAGCGAGGAGAGCCGGGCTCGCCAGCTCGCGTGCCGGAACCTCTGCACCTGCCACGTCCGCGCCGACGACGACCGGGTCTGGACGAGGCTGCTCGAACTGGCCGAGGACCCCGATCCCCTGGTCCGCGGCGACGTCATCCACGCCCTGACGGACAGCACCCCCGCACCCCGGGTCCCGGCCGTGGTCCAGGCCCTCGAGGCCCGCTACAACGACCCGGACGAGGGGATCCGGCGGCGGGTTCGCAAGACCCTCGCCCACTACCGCCGGACCGGCAAGGTAACCGACGCTGCCCACTAGCCGGCAACGCCCGCCTGTGCTGTGAGGCGCGGACGTCGCGATGCCGGATAGAAAGCGCGGGCTGTATTTTGAGCACTGAGCGCGAGGGACGCTGCAACGGATGACCTCCGCCACGCTCGGGCTCCCGCATGTGCCTCAAGGGCGTCTTCGACCCAGAAGGAGACGCACGTGCGCCACAACCCGCATCACTTCGTCGATGATGCCGATGTCGTCCGGAGGCTGATCCGCGAAAACCCGTGGGGCATCCTGGTCAGTTGCCACGACGATCGGCTCGTGGCCTCCCACTACCCGGTGCTGCTTGACGAGGACCGCGACGAACTGGCCGTGTTCACGCATGTGGGCCGGCCCGACGAACGGCTGCACGGCTTCGGGGAGCGGGAGATCATGCTCATCGTCCAGGGCGTACACGGGTACATCTCCCCGAGCTGGTATGCGCCCGGCGCAATCCGGGCGCCGACCTGGAACTTCACGACAGCCCACTGCTACGGGATCCCCCAGGTCCTGGACCCGGAGACCAACCTCCGCACCCTGGCGCGGCTGGTGGAGCATTTCGAGCGCCACGTCGAGCATCCGATGCTGCTGGAGCCTGAGTGGGCGGCGCCGGTCGCGAAAGGCACCGTGGGCATCAGGCTGCCGATCACGCGCTTCCAGTGCAAGGTCAAGATGAGCCAGGACAAGGACCCCGAGACGCAGCGGCGGGTAATCCAAGCGCTTCGCGCTCCAGGCGCCTATAACAGTCCGCGCCTCGCCGACGAGATGGAACGCGCGCTCGCCGGCAGCTAACCGTGCGTGCGGACCGGACTCGCCTGAGCGAGGATCACGCCGGCGCTGACTGAGCCCTCAGCACTTGCGCAGCTGCGCTTCGGCGGACGTCGTCGGCGGGGTGCTCGGACCGGTCCGCTGGCTGGCGAGTTCCTGCTGACAGTCCCGGGAGCTGAGCTGCCAGGCGACAACGACTCCGGCCAGCAGCGCGATCGCGGTAGCGATCACGAAGGAGAGCCGGTACCCACCGACCAGAGAGCCGGCGGCGTGGGCCGTGCGCGCGGC
>JASIGS010000445.1 GCA_030052355.1 Streptosporangiaceae bacterium
GGCGGCCGCGGCAGGCACGCCCGCCCGGACATGGCACCGCCCGGAGCGCCTGGCGGCCAGCCGGCCGGCGGTGCGCCGACCCGCCCACTGGGTCGGGACACGAGGTACTCACCCGGAGGACCGCCGGGTCAGGACACGAGGTATTCACCCGGAGGACCGCCGGGCGGTCCAGGGACCGCGCCCCGGGCTGGCACGCCTGGTGTCCGCCCTGCGCCGCCGGGGGTGGAGTGGCGGCCCCGCCCGCCCGGCGTGGACTGGCGCTACCCCAACCGCCGTCCTCCCGTTGGTGCTCCACCGCTCGACCGCGGCCAGATCGCTGAGCGCGTCGAGGCCGCCCGGAGCAGGACCGTCTGGGCTGGCATGGAGCCAGAAGACGCACAGGCGGCGCTGGTCCGGTCCAGCGGCGTCATGGCCGTCGGCACGCTCGGCTCCAGGCTCACCGGCTTCCTGCGGACGATCTTCCAGAGCTACGCCCTGGGCGTCGCCTACCTGGCTTCCGCCTACAACCTCTCGAACACGCTGCCGAACGTGGTCTACAACCTGGCTCTCGGCGGCATCCTGACCAGCGTCATCGTGCCGCTGATCGTGAACGCAAACAAGCGGGACTCCGACCGCGGCGCCGGCTACGACCAGCGGATGTTCACGCTGATCACCCTCGCGCTGGCAGGCGTGACGCTGCTCGCGATGGCCGCTGTGGTGCCGATCGTGGGTCTCTACAGCGGCAGCAAGATCACCGGCAACACCGAGCACCTGGCGATTGTCTGGGCGCTGTTCTTCATCCCCCAGATCTTCTTCTACGGCGTCAGCTCGCTGATCGCCGCGATCCTCAATACGCGCGGCAGCTTCGCCGCGCCGATGTGGACGCCGATCGTCAACAACGTCGTGGTCATCGCCGTCCTCGGCGCCTACGTGGCGATGGCCGGCCTGAACAAGACTCCCGGGACGATCTCGGGCGCCGAGGTCCAGCTGCTCGGGCTCGGCACCACGCTCGGCATCGTCGCGCAGACCCTCGCGCTCGTGCCGGCGCTGCGCCGCGTCGGCTTCCGCTGGCATCCGCGAGTCGACTTCCGCCGGTCAGAGGTGCGCGAGATCGGCCGGATGGCCGGCTGGATGTTCGGTTACATCGGCGGCACGCAGGTCGCGTTCCTGGTCACCACGAAGCTGGCGGGCGACAACCCGACCGGGATCAGCGACTACAACTACGCGTGGCTGCTGTTCCAGCTGCCGTACGCGGTGGTCGGCATCTCGGTGATCACGGCTTTGCTGCCACGGATGAGCGCGCACGCCTCGGAACGGCGGTTCGGGCTCGTGAGGTCGGACTTCTCGACCGGCGTGCGGCTGGCTTCGGCGATCGTCGTCCCGTGCTCGCTGGTACTGGCGGTCATCGGCCCCTCGCTCGGCCAGCTCTTCTTCCACGGCTCGACCAGTCCGGCGGAGGCGCGCTACGTCGGCGTGGTCTTCGCCGTGTTCTGCCTCGGCCTCACCCCGTACATGCTGTTCCAGCTCCAGCTCCGGGTGTTCTACTCGCTGCACGACTCGAGGACGCCCGCGCTGATCGGCGTCGTGACGATGACGGTGAACATCGTGGCGAACCTCATCGCGCTGAAGACGCTGCCGAATTCCGAACTGGTCGCTGGCCTCGGCGCGGGGTTCGGGCTGGCGAACCTGGTCGGCAGCGTCATCGCGTGGCGCATCCTCGCGGTCCGCCTCCGCGGCCTCGACGGCTGGCGTATCGGCCGTTCGCTCGTCCGGATGCACGCGGCCACGCTGCCCGCGGCGCTGATCGCGGTCGTGGTCGGCATGCTCTCCGGCAGTGCGATCGTGACGGTCTTCATCGGCGGTGGTCTGGCGCTGCTGCTGTACGTGCTGTTTGCGAGGGCGCTGCGGATCGACGAGCTGTCGAACCTCAGCCGCGCGATGCTCGGCCGGCTGGGCCGGTAGCCGCACCCCTCGCACGGGGCCGGCCTGCGAACTCGGGGTATCCAGGTGGTAACGGTTTGCCGTGCAGGGTGCTCAGGAGTGCCAGCGGAGGCTAGCGCGACCTAGCATGTAGTACAGCACTACTGAGTTGCCCTGCACTTTGCACCAGCCACGGTCCGAGGGGAGGTCCTGGGTCTCCGCGCCTTGAACCGCTGACATGAGCACCTTCACATCAGAGCCCGGCATACGGCTGGGCGGACGGTACCGGCTCGAGGACCGCATCGCCGCGGCCGGCGGGTGGTCTGCCTGGAAGGCGATAGACGAGATCCTCGCCCGGCCAGTCAGCGTGATCATGTTCGCGTCCGGCTTCCCGCGGGTGGAGCAGGTGATCACCGCGGCGCGGGCCGCGAGCCGGCTGGCGGACACGCGGCTGATGCAGGTCTTCGATGTCGAAGACAGCTGGGAGCACGGCTACGTGGTGCTGGAGTGGCCGGTCGGCGAGACGCTGGCTGACCTGGTGTCCGCCGGAGCGGTCGATCCGATGGGCGGAGCCCGTATCGTGGCCGAGGCCGCCGACGCGATGTCCGGCGCCCACGCTGCCGGGCTAGCCCATCTGTGCTTGCGGCCCGATGCGGTTCGCTGGACCCCTGGCGGCGGTGTCAAGGTAACCGGGCTCGGCATCGACGCGGCGCTAGAAGGAATCACGGCCGACGATCCCGAGCGAGCGGACACCGAGGGTCTCGGCCAGCTCCTCTACGTCGCGCTGACCGGCTTGTGGCCTGGTCCCGACTACCCGGGTCTGCCGATGGCGCCGACGCTCGACGGCCAGCCCCGGCGGCCCCGCCAGGTCCGGGCCGGCGTGCCGACTGCGCTGGACGAGGTGGCCAGCCGGGCTCTGTCGCTCAACGGCCATGACGGCCGCGCCTACGGATCGCCCGGTGAGGTAGCCAGCGCGCTGCGGGCCGTGCTGCCGCCCGTCCAGGTGCCCGCGGCTCCGCCACGCCCGCGCGATCGTGACTCCATGCCGCGTCAGCACTTCCAGCCGGGCGACACAGATTCTTATCCCGGCTACCGATACCGGCAGCACCCGCCAGGTCCGCCCCTGCGCCGGCGCAGCCCCGGTCGGGTGATCGCGATGACCATCGCCGTGCTGGTCGCCGTCGTCGGCGTCAGCGCGGCGGCGGTGCACCTGCTGCACCAGCCGCATTCCTCCGGCCAGCCGGGCGGTGGCGGCAAGTCTGGCACGGCCACGTCGCCGGTGGCGAACGTCGTCACCCTGACGCCGATAGCGGCGCACGGATTCGACGCGCTCGTGTCCGCGGCTAAGGACCCCGGCGACGAGAACAGCAACCAGGCGATGAACGTGCTCGACCACACCTCGGGGGGCTGGAACACCCAGTTCTACTTCGGGGCGCAGGGCGCCTACTTCGGCGGGCTGAAGAAGGGCACCGGGCTGATACTGACCCTCCCGAGGGCCGCACAGGTCACGTCGATCACCGTCACGTTCGGCCGCGTTCCCGGCGCCAACGTGCAGATCAAGGTCGGCAGCTCTGACGCCAGGACCCCAGCGAACCTTGCCAGCATGACGACGATCGCCCAGGGCTTCAACCTCCCAGGCGGCGCCCACAAGTTCACCGCGACGAAGGCCGTGACGGCCAGGTACGTGGTCATCTGGTTCACCAAGCTGCCGCCGATGGCTAACTCCAGCGGCAAGTTCATGGCCACCGTCTACAGCGTCGCCATCAGGGGGACATACTGATCTTCTCTATGATCGTCCGGTAGGCGTTCTGAGAGCCCAGGGATCGTTGCCGCCCGGCAGCAGTTGTGGGGGGAACGACGGAGCAACAGGACCGGCTCTACGGCGAGCACAGCCTGCCTGAGCCGCGCCAGCCAGTCGACGTGCGGCCGCCCGACGGCTCGCCCTCCGATGCTGACCTGCTCAAGAGGCACGTCGATGGTGACCCCGAGGCGTTCGGGCAACTGTTCGCCCGGCACAAGGATCGGCTGTGGGCCGTGGCCATCAGAACCCTCGGGGACCCGGAGGAAGCGGCCGACGCTCTTCAGGACGCCATGATTTCGGCGTTCCGGCGGGCCGGAAGCTTTCGCGGTGATTCGGCCGTGACAACCTGGCTGCACAGGATAGTGGTGAATGCCGCGCTTGACCGGATGCGCCGCAGGACAGCGCGGCCTACGGCGAGCGGGGACGAGGAGGTGCTCGATGCCCTGGCAGGTAGCGGGTCACTGTCCGACCCAGCCGGGGTCACCGACACGTCTATGGACGTGAAGGCGGCGCTGCGCAGGCTGCCGCCCGACCAGCAGGCTGCGCTCGTGCTGGTCGACATGCTCGGCTACTCCGTCGCCGACGCCGCCGAGGTGCTCGGGGTGTCGGAGGGCACGGTCAAGAGCAGGGCGGCCAGGGGACGTGCCAGGCTGCTGCCCAGGCTGGCGCACCTGCGGCCCGGCTCCGTACCCCGGCAGGCAAACCGGAACCGACCGGCGAGCCTGGACGTCCAACCTGCACAGGAGGGGGGTGAGGACGCGCTGTGAGGCGTCACGCGAGCGCCGACGAACTAGCCAGCCTCGCCGCTGGTGATCTCAGCCCGCGCAAGGCCGCCAGGGTTTCGGCGCACCTCGAGCACTGCGACCGGTGCCGGCACGTGAGCCGGGAGCTCGAGGGCGTGTCGACGCTGCTCTCGAGCGTCAGCTACGAGCCGATGCCGGACCGCGTGTCGGTCCGCGTCGAGGCGGCGATCGCGACCGAGGCGAGACACCGCGTGGCGAGCGAGCCGGCGACCGAGTCGGCGCGGGGCGAGCTGCCAGCCCGCTCCCGGCGTACCGGGCAGCCAGCGTGGCGGCTGCCGTTCGTGTCCTCCCCTATGGCGCTGCGCGTCGCCGCGGTGACCGGGGCCGCCATCGTGGTGGTCGGCGGCGCGTACGAGCTCGCCAACCATGGTCTTGGTGCCTCGTCCAGCTCATCGGCCTCGCCCCCCGTCAGCCACAGGGCAGCGCTGGGTACCACTCCGTCCGTCGAGGCGCAGATGCTCCAGGTCGGGCCCCAGGGTCACCAGCACACCGTCAAGACGGAGCACACAGGCACAGATTTCCAGCGCGCTCAGTTGCAGTCGCAGGTTCAGGCGATCGTCAAGACGCCCGGCAGTTCCGATCAGGCGCAGCAGTTCAGCGGGATCTACAACACCGCGCCGGCCGCCTCGGGTGTGTCGAGTGCAGCGAACGGCGTGCCCTCCCAATCGCCTTCGGTCGCGCCGACGGTCCTGCCCGGTCAGTCCGCTGCCGACCAGCAGCTGTCGGGCTGCGTCGACAGGGTGACCTCAGATCAAGTGCCGGAACTGGTCGACGTCGCCAAGTTCGAGGGCCAGCCAGCGACCATCATCGTGGTGGCAGCCCACGGCTCGGTGCCTGCGCAGGTATGGGTGGTTGGCAGCAGTTGCTCGAGATCGGTCAGTGACATCTTGGACCATCAGGCGGTCAAGCACCTCTAGCTGGAGGCCCGAGCGCGCTTTGGCGGCTGTGCTTTGCTGGTCATTGGCCGCGGCGCGGCGGGAATCTCCGCGCCCCTCCAGCGGTTATGCCGGTGCGATCGAGAAGGGCAGTGCATAGGTGACCGACGTCCGGAACGTAATCATCATCGGCTCCGGCCCATCGGGCTACACGGCCGCGCTGTACGCGGCCAGGGCACGGCTGAGCCCGCTGGTCTTCGAGGGCTCGGTGACGTCCGGCGGCGCGCTGATGAACACCACCGACGTGGAAAACTTCCCTGGGTTCCCAGACGGGATACTCGGGCCGGATCTGATGGACCAGCTGCGCAAGCAGGCCGAGCGGTTCGGCGCCGAGCTCGTCGCTGACGACGTCACGGAGGTGGACCTGCGGGCCAACCCGAAGGTGGTGAAGGTAGGCGAGGACACCTACCTGGCCAAGACGGTGATCATTGCTTCCGGATCCGGCTACCGCGAGCTCGGTGTCCCTGGCGAGAAGCGCCTCTCCGGCCACGGTGTCTCGTGGTGCGCTACCTGCGACGGGTTCTTCTTCCGTGAGCAGCACATCGCGGTGATCGGCGGCGGCGACTCGGCCATCGAGGAGGCCACCTTCCTGACCCGGTTCGCCAGCACCGTGACAGTGGTGCACCGCCGAGACAAGTTGCGGGCATCCAAGATCATGCAAGACCGTGCGATGACCAATCCGAAGATCCGGTTCGCCTGGGACAGCGAGGTCATCGAGGTACTCGGCGAGGACAGGCTGACCGGGCTGCGGCTGCGGAACGTGAAGACCGGCGAGGAGAGCACGCTGCCGGTAACGGGCATGTTCATCGCCATCGGCCACGACCCGCGCAGCGAGTTGTTCGCCGGGCAGCTGCCGACCGACCCCGAGGGTTACCTCCTGGTCGACCAGCCGTCCACGCGTACCGCCATCGACGGAGTGTTCGCGGCCGGGGACGTCGTCGACAGGACGTACCGCCAGGCTGTCACGGCGGCCGGCACCGGGTGCGCGGCGGCGCTCGATGCCGAGCGGTGGCTCGCCGATCACGAAGGCTGATTGTCAGGCAAACGAAGAGAGATGAAAGGAATCCACAAAGTGGGCGCAACCAGGGCAGTGACGGACGCGACGTTCGAGGCCGAAGTGCTGAAGGCGGGCAAGCCGGTCATCGTGGACTACTGGGCTGAGTGGTGCGGACCATGCCGTCAGGTCGCCCCGATTCTCGAGGAGATCGCCAGCGAGCACGCCGAGAAGATCGACGTGGTCAAGCTGAACGTGGACGACAACCCGCTCGTCACCCAGCGCTACGGGATCATGAACATCCCGACGATGAGCGTGTTCAAGGACGGTGAGGTCGTCAAGCAGATAGTGGGCGCGAAGGCGAAGGCCGCGCTGCTGCGTGACCTGGCCGACTTCATCTGATCCCTCCGGCTTCAGCGGAAACACCTGGTCCTGGGCCCTCGCGCGGCCCGGGACCAGTTCTTCTCACCGGGTCGTTCTCGTCGCCGCTTTCCTTGGCCGCTCTCATAGAAACTGAAGCCACGGCTAACCGAGTCGCAGCGCCGGCTCCGGCGAAGTCTCGTCAATCAAGCGCTCGACTGCCACCTCCGCCTCCTGGTACGCGGTGCGCAGTTCGAGGCGCAGCCGCGGGTACTGCGGATCCGGCCTGACCGTCTTGAACCCGACCGCCAGCAGGTAGTCAGCCGGCACCACGCAGGTCGGGTGTGACCACTTCAAGTCGCCGAACGCCTCGATCGCCCTGATCCCCCTGGCGGTCAGGTCTTTGACGAGGCCCTGGACGAGCATCCGGCCTATGCCCCTGCCCGCGAACTCCGCTACCACGTGGGCCGTCATCAGCAGAACGGCATCGGCACTGATCGGACTTGTCGGGAATGCCAGTGACCGTGGCGCATATCGGGGTGGGGCATAAGCGATGTAACCGGCCGGGACGTTATCGGCGTACACGATCTTCCCGCAACTGCCCCACTCCAGCAGGACCGACGAGATCCACGCTTCCTTCTCGAGCGAGGGATCGCCTACCTCGAGGGCGCGAGCCTGGCCGACGGGATCAAGCTCCCAGAAGACGCACCGACGGCACCTGGGCGGCAGGTCCTCGAGGTTGTCCAGGGTGAGGCTGGCGACGCGGCGGGACACCTGGATCGTCGTACCCGCGATGTGGGCACCGGATGCCTGCGAGAGCCCCGGGCTCAGGTCGCCGTCCGATGCGCGGCGCCCAGGCTCTTCCGCGGTGCGCTCTCACGTTTCACGTGAAACGGCGCCGGGGTTCCGGGCCACCGGCTGGGACGTCCCCTGGACAGCGCCGTCCGTCCCCGCGCCAGCGGTAGCCTCCCGGATGGCCGTGACGAACGTGTCCACGTCGTCCTCGGAGGTGTCGAACGCCGCCATCCAGCGGACCACGCAGCGGCCATCGGCCGCATCCGACCAGACGTGGAAGTCCCAGTCCTGTTGCAGCGCCGCCACCTCGCGGTTGCCGATCTCGGCAAACACTCCATTGCTCTGGACGGGATAGCGCAGCCGCAAGCCAGGAACGGTCGCGATCTCGTCGGACAGCCGCCGCGCCATGGCATTCGCCTGGCGGGCATTGGCCAGCCACAGGTCGTCGTCGAGCAGCGCAGCCACCTGTGCAGCCAGGAATCTCATCTTCGATGCGAGCTGCATCAGCTGCTTGCGCTGGAACCGGACACCCGCCGCCAGCTCGTCCCGCATCACCAGCACGGACTCAACGCCCAGCGCGCCATTCTTGGTAGCACCGAAGCTCAGCACGTCTGCACAGGCGGCTATGTCCGCGACGGCGCAGCCCTCGTGTGCCACCGCGTTCGCGAGTCGGGCACCGTCGATGTAGCACAGCAGCCCGTTTGCGTCGCAGAACTCGCGGATCGACATCAGCTCCGTCAGGGCGTAGCAGGTTCCAAGCTCTGTAACCTGCGCCAGCTGTACGACACGCGGCTGCGCCCGGTGCTCGTCCCCGCGTCCCGCGAGGCGCCGCTCGATGAGCGCAGGGGTGAGCTTGCCGTCCGGCGTGTCCACTGTCAGCAGCTTGCAGCCGAGGATCCGTTCGGCCGCGCCGCACTCGTCCACGTTCAGGTGGGACGTCTCGGCACAGATGACCGCCTCGTACGGACGCAGCAGCAGGCTCAGCCCGAGCACGTTGGCGGCCGTCCCGTTGAACACCAGGTAGGCATCTCGAGCGCCGGTAAGCCCGCAGAGCCGAGCGGTGGTCTCGGCGGTGAGGTCGTCGCTCCCGTACGCGACGGCGTCGCCAGAGTTCACTGCCGCGATCGCTGCAAGTACCGCCGGGTGGGCGCCGGCGTGATTGTCGCTGCCCCAAGTCCGAGCTGCTGGCTGATTCACGGGCAGATGCTAGCCGTCGGCCCCGACTGGCCCGCACGAGGGGTCGGTCCCGGAAAACCTCTCTTGCAGGCCACTAACTCCGGCGCGCGGGGCTCAGGTCCGGCGACATGCTGCTTACGATCCGCTCCAGGTCCTCGAGCGAGGCGAACTCGACGACTATCTTGCCCTTCCGCTGGCCCAGCTCGACCTTGACGCGCGTCTCGAAGATGTCGGACAACCGGTCGGCCAGATCCTTCAGGGCCGGAGCGACGGGTGCCCGGCCGCGAGGCCTGGGAGTTCTCGCCGCGGTCTCCTCGCCAACCGCCACGATCTCCTCGACGGCCCGGACGGAGAGCCCTTCCGCCACTATCCGGTACGCGAGTTGTTCCTGGGCAGCGGGATCGTCCAAGGCGAGCAGCGCCCGGGCGTGGCCGGCGCTGAGCACGCCCGCGGCCACCCGCTTCTGCACCGCGGGCGGCAGGTTCAGCAGCCTGATCGTGTTCGAGATATGCGGCCGCGACCGGCCGACCCGCCTGGCCAGTTCCTCGTGCGTGGCCGAGAAGTCGTCGAGCAGCTGCTGGTAGGCAGCCGCCTCCTCGAGCGGGTTGAGCTGCTCCCTGTGCAGGTTCTCCATCAAGGCGTCGCGCAGCATGTCCACGTCTGGCGTCTCGCGGACGATCGCCGGGATCAGCGTGACGCCAGCGAGCTCGCAAGCCCGCCAGCGGCGCTCTCCCATGATCAGCTCGTACCGGCCCGGCTCGGCCTGCCGGACGACGACCGGCTGCAGCAGCCCGACCGCGTTGATCGACGCGGCCAGCTCGGCGAGCGTCTCCTCGTCGAATGCCTGCCTCGGCTGCCTGGGATTCGGCGTTATCGATCCGACCGGGATTTCTTCCAGGTAGGCGCCCGAGATCACCGGCAGCGGAGCCTGGGTGCTAGCGCTCTGGACCTTGCCGGAGAACGCGGGCCTGCCGGTTGCTACCACCGAACCGGGCGGGCCCGTCGGTATCAGCGCACCGAGCCCCTTGCCCAGCCCCCGTTTCGGCTGCGGCATGCCGTCTCACCTCCCCCTCTCCGTAACCAAACCCGGTCGGCGTCATCCACCTTCAGCCCACCGCCGATTGCGCGTCCCGGAACGCCAGCTCCCTGGCCGCCTCCTG
>JASIGS010000446.1 GCA_030052355.1 Streptosporangiaceae bacterium
CATGCCGGCCCAGGTCCGCCAGAGCATCCGCCCGGCTGCTGTGCATAACGGCGTTGCCGGGGTCCAGCGTGATCGCCTGGTCGTAGGCGGCTAGCGCATCGGTCTGCCGTCCGAGGGCCGCTAGCTCATTCCCCCGGTCATTGTGCATAAGTGCGTTGCCGGGGTCCAGCGTGATCGCCTGGTCGAAGGCGGCCAGCGCATCCGCATGCCGGCCCAGGTCCGCCAGCGCGATCCCCCGGTTGTTGTACATATCGGCGTTGCCGGGGTCCAGCGTGATCGCCTGGTCGTAGGCGGCCAGCGCCTCGCCATGCCGGCCCAGGTCCGCCAGCGCGATCCCCCGGTCATTGTGCATAAGGGCGTTGTGGGGGTCCAGCGTGATCGCCTGGTCGTAGGCGGCCAGGGCGTCCGCGAACTCGCCCCGGTCGTACAGGGCTGCGGCGTACTCCCGGACGGGCTCGCTGTCCTGGAGCATTTCAGCGGCGAGCTTGGCGGCTGCCAGGCCGGTTGCAGTCGGCACCGGCGCGTCTTCCGGGCCGCCCCAGGGCAGCGACCCGGAGATGGCTCCCGCTACCCATCCGATGGCCTCCCTCAGTCGTGCGCTCGATGTCTGGGCTGCGGCCATCCGCAGCGTCTCGAGGGCTTCATCGTCGCGGCGGTCGCTGGCGTACCAGGCGGCCCGCATGATCAGCACTGCGGCCTGCCTGTCAGTCATCTGCCCGACCGCGACTTTGGTCAATGCCGATTCGGGCCAGGGCAGAGCCAGGCCGCGCAAGGTGGGCATAACGCGTCGCACCGGGACCAGGGCGCTTCCGCGCGGGTCAGCAAGATCCGGGGCCCATCGAGCTGGTTGGGTCGAAGTGAGGAGATCCAGGTCGCGGCGCTGGTCCTGGTCAAAGGTCCCGGCGAGATGTCCCACGAGCGCCGCGGCGGCGTCGGCAGTCGCCGGGTCGGCGACCTCGAGTACGGGCAGGACCGCGATAAACAGGTCCAGGCCGTCCTGGTTGTCTTTCCACGACGTGTGCCAGAGTGCCGACAGCAGGGCGGTGGTGAACCCGGCGTGGCCGACCTGGTCGTCCAGAGTCGGCCATCGGTCGCGCATTTCAGCCAGCCGGGTGGTGAACATGGCCGCGGCCCGCTGGTTGATCTCGCGGACCTGGGTACGCCGGTAGGGGTTGAGCAGGTCCGCGCGTAAGGTGTCGCGGACGTCATCGTGCAGACGGAACGACATGGGCAGCACGAAGTCGTGGCGGCGTGCTAGGTCCTGGAATGCGGGCAGGACCTGCTGCTCCGGGATGGCCCAGAGGGTGGCCAGAATTCCAGGGTCAGCACGCAGGTCCCCGTAGGCCAGCGCCAGGCCGAGAATCCTGGTCAGGTCGTCCCGGCGGGGGTCGCCGGGCGGGTAGTCCTGTTTCTCGGCGTGGACAAGGTATCGGCGCGCCAGCCGGGAAACGATGCTGCCGGGGTGGCCGCCATCTGCGTCGCGGCAGACATCGGCGACGTGCTGGCCCTGCTCGAGCAGCGTGGCCGTGAGGCTGACAGCAAGTGGCAGGCCGCGGGTGAAACGGGCGATCATGTCGATCTGCTCGATGCCGTATTTCTTGCCGACCCGGTTCTGCAGGTAGTCGCCAATCATCGCGTCGTCGAAGCGGGTCGTCAGCATCAGTACCAGGTGATCGCTGCCGATCTCGCGGACGAACTGCGCCACCGGGCTGTCGAAGCCAGCCTCGGCCTCGGTCTCGAATCTGGCGCCGACCACCCAGATCAGCCGCGGGCCGGTCAGGGTCATCACCCGCCGCAGCCACGCCCACGCGCGGTCCCCGATCACCTCGCCGGTGTCAAGCAGGACGACCAGCGGCGTCCCGGCCGCGATGTCGCGGAGTGCCGCAGCTAGCCGTCGAGTCAGCTCCCGCGCCGGGTCGGTCACCAGGTCATACTCCTCGGCGGATATCTCCGCCCGCTTCTTGCCAGTGACAGCCTGGGCCGCGGCCTCCGAGAGATGTCCCGCGGCCTGCCCGGTAGCGGCGAGCTGGTCCGGCGTGAGTGCTCCGAAGCCGCCCGGATGCCCGACAGCCAAAAGGCCCGCCCCGGCCGCCGATCTCGCCAGCGCCGCCGCGTCCTGGCTGGTGAACGGCGACCCGGCCTGCCGGCTCTGCGCGAAGACCTGGGCGAATCGCGCCGCGTACTCCGGCATCCGGGCGGCGCCTTGCCGGTAAGCCCCGAACGCATGATCCGCCCGGACGGCAGCCCGGCGATCTTCGGCCAAAGCGCTGAGGACCGCCCGCTGCACTGCATCTAGCACCGTAACTAGGACCGGCCCCGTCACGCTGGCGTAGCGGCCCGGCTGGTCCCGCTGCTCGTCCTCCCAGTCCAGCCACACCGTCCGCAGCCGGCCAGCGGGCACCGGCGAATCCGGCAGCGTTCCGTCGGCCAGCAGCCGGAACTGCCGCAACAGGCTGCTTTTACCGCTGCCGCCAAGCCCGTGAACCAGCACCACCCGCGAGCGACCGGACTCGCGAGGGTCCTGCCCGGGCTGCCGCCCACGCCATTGGGCCCGAGCCCGCTGCGGGTCGGCTGGCAGGGCACTAAGCAGTGCAACAAACCGCGCTAGCTCATCGCGACGCCCGACAAAAACCCCATCTGTCATGACAGGAGTGTGACCCCCGACGCCTGATCAAGGAAGACAGGCGCGCGCCTGCGGGCGTTACAAGGTCCCTGGGACACGCGCCTAACGGCCGGGCCGGTCGGGCACCGGCCTGAGGGCCACGGCCGCGATCACTGCTTCGGCTCCAGCCGCGAAACTCGCCACTGCATTCTCACTGGTCAGGGTCAGGCTGGCGATCGCGCGCTCGGCCTCCTGAGCTGCCACTGCGACTTCTCTGTAGGCCGTGGCGAGCTCGCGAAGTTTGCGGATCCTGCCGGCGATCACGTGTGGTAGACGCGCGGCGTCGTGCGCGGGTTCACTGCGCCCTCCGGCCCGTAGTTGCTCACGGTTCTTGCCATGTCTGCCCCGTGCCCTTTGACGCGGTGGTGGCTGCCGTCCCGCACCCGGCGAGCGCCAGGACCGCGAGCGCGAGCACCGCGATCAGCAGGAGCAGCGGGACGCTGCAGCCAAGGCAGCCGCAGCCGACGGATGCGCGAGGACGTCTGGACATGGTCAGCTGACCGCCATCTCGATGGAGGCCTCAGCGTCGGCCACGCGGAGGTTTCCCTCCAGCTCGTTGACCCAGTAGCCCATTTCCTCGACGGACCAGATCTTGCCGTTCTGGACCTTGGCGCGCGCCAGGCGCAGGACATAGGCGTAACTGCCCGAGCCCTTGGTCAGGACGAGAGCCCAGTCAGGGATGCCTACCACATCCTGGCCTGTGTTCTTGTGGACGCCGATCCGCCCGTACGCGACGACGTCGGTCCCCTTAATGTTCTGCGCCACCGGCCCGCTCTGGCCTTTGGGGAACTTGTGCTCCTTCCTCGGGTAGCCGAGGCAGGTTTTCTTCATGGCATCCCACACCTGGGTAGCGGCCAGGCTCGTGGTGATCCCGAACCCGTCGTCATTGATCTGCTTCGTCAGCTTGCTCTTGCCGACGTAGGCGTCGCTCGTGTCACGTTTGCTCCACTCAACGCTCATCGCGGTTCTCCTTGCGCTCCTCGAATAGTTGCTTGCGCCGCTCGGCGTCGTGCTTCATGCGCGGGCCGAAAATCAGGCTGCACGCGAACAGGACCAGCAGGATCAGCCCTATTACCCACAGCGGTGCGATGATCATTTTGGCCGCCTCCCCATTTCGTTAATGCCAACTAATGGACGCGAATGGTTACTTACCGGATTACAACCTTGTGAATTGCCGGGTAGCAGCGCGCACCGCGAGCGAGTCGTCGGCCGGGCGTTGGGTGGCGAGCGTCCAGACGTAGCGACCTCTCCGACGGTCGTCAGACCCGGCGGCGCCCGATGCTGCTGAGAAGCTGTTTCAGCAGCGGGGCCAAGGCGGCGGTATCACGTTCGTCGCCGCTGAGATGCTCCCCGATGAAAGCGGAGTTAACAGGCAGCACACGGTCGATGGTCTGCAGCAGTGCGAGGACCTGCTCAATCGTCGCGCCGCCCGGTTCCCGGTAGGTGGTGTAGGGGAACACGGCCGGGTCGAGGACGTCGAGATCGAGGTGGATATGCACAGCCGGGCACCCGGTGTGGCTGAGCTGGTCGGCGACGGACGCGGGCTCGCTCAGCGCCCGCATGCCGAGGGGCACGACACCAGCCGCGGTGAGCTGGCGCTGCTCGGCGGCATCCACGGACCGCGTACCCGCCAGGACGAGCGATGCAGCGGCAGCAGGCACGGGCGCGGTGAGCCCTTCGGGGCCAACGCCGGTCAGGGCGCGAAGCACCATGCCGTGGAATGCGCCTGAGGGAGAAGTCGCTGGCGTGTTGAAGTCTGCGTGCGCGTCAATCCACACGATGGCCAGCTTGCCGTCGTGGCGTTGCAGCTCGCGGGAGGCTGGGCCCAGGTCGGCGCCGCAGTCTCCGCCGATAGCCAGCAGCGGCCCGTCCGGCAGGACCCGTGAGATGTGAGCGTGCAAGGCCAGGAGCACGTCGTAAGACTCGACACCACCGCGGACAGGCGATCGCCCCGCATCGAACCCGTCCGGGGTCAGCACGCTGGCTCCCATACCTTGCACAAGGGCAGCGATCCGGGCCGCGCCGCCAGCCAGCTGCCTCGCCGCCGGACGCACCGAACCCTGCCACTGTGGCAGGACGACCGCCGGCGGATTGGCCACGAACAATGATTCTGACTGCTCTGTTGTTGTCGCTTATGCCCTGCGGCCGTCAGCAGACGGCAAAGTTGCGACTTACCGGCTCTGCCTTCGGCTGCTGCTTCTCATCCAGTGCGGGCGCCGGGTATGCACCTTGTGCGGGAGTGGCTGGCGAGCACGCTCTCCGGTGCTGAGGAACGTGCCGCGGACATAGATGAGCCACCGCCTTAGCCGCGCTGCGCGGGCAGCGGTGCGCTCGGCAACGTCAGCCGTGCGTTCGACCATGTGATCAGGTTGACGCGCACCGGGCCCGAGCGGTGGCTGGTGTTCCTCGCCGCGCTCTTCAACGCGTCTTGAGCGGAATCAGTTCCGGTAGGGGCGGAAGAAAGCGCGCAGTTCCTGCGCGTAGAAGTCTGGATCTTCAAGCGGTGCGAAGTGCCCGCCGCGCGGGGCCTGGGTGAACCGCACGAGGTTCGTGGTGCGCTCCAGCCACGTCCTCGGCGGCTGGCTGATGTTGCCGGGGTACAGCGTGAAGCCAGAT
>JASIGS010000447.1 GCA_030052355.1 Streptosporangiaceae bacterium
GCGGCCGGCGACCCGGAGGCGATGCAGCTCGACGAGGACTTCCTCCGCGCCCTGGAGTACGGCATGCCGCCCACGGGCGGAATGGGCATGGGCATCGACCGGATGCTGATCATGCTCACCGGCGCCCAGATCCGGGAGACCGTGCTGTTCCCGCTGGTCAAGCCGAGCTGAGTCGCCGCTGTCAGGCGTTGCTGCCGTCAGGCACTGCTGCCGTCAGAAGGGGTACCCGCCGCCGACGTATTGCGGCAGCAGCGGCTGGACCTGCACGACCTGCCCGAAGGTGGGCGCGTCGATCATGAGATTGTCGCCGATGTACAGGCCGACGTGGCTGATGTCGGCGAAGAAGAAGACCAGATCACCGGGCTTGAGCTCGCTGCGCGGGACGTGCACGATCTCGTTCCACTGGTCGCCAGTGAAGTGCTCGAGCTGGATGCCTACGTGTTCGTAGGCCCACATGACCAGGCCCGAGCAGTCGAATCCGCCGGGTGCTGCCCCGCCCCACACATACGGTTGCCCGAGTTCCTTGAACGCCCAGTCCAGCGCCTGCACGCCGATCGAGTCGCCCCTGGGCGCTATATCCGGGTAATGCCCGGTCCGCTCGAAGATCGCCGCGGCCTGCTTGAACGCCTCGCCGTTGAAGAAGTTCTCCTTCTGCTGGATCTCCGCCTGCTTGGTGGCCATCTCCTTGGCCAGCACTGCTGCCTGCTGCTGCTCTTGGGCAGCCGCGCCCTGAGCCCGGGCTGCAGCGTTCGCCGCGGCACTGACCAGGTTCATCTTCGCGCTGTTCTCGTCCGCGAGCTGGGCCATGATCGAGACCCGATTCAGCAGGCTCTGCGGGTTCGCGTTCTGCAGCAACTGGAGAACAGGGTTCACGCCGCCGGTCATGTACCCCTCGACGGCGATCGCGCCGATGGCCCGTTCGTCCTGGCCGAGCAGGTGCTCGTCGGCCGCTGCGCTCTCCCTGGCCAGCTTGACCTCGGTACGAGCCTGCTTGAGCTGGATCTGCAGTCCGTCGTAGTCCTGGCTCAGCTTGTCGATCTGATCGGAGAGGGCGTTGGCCCTGTTCAGCACGGCCTGCAGGCTGGCGGGCACCGAAGACCCCTGCGCGGCGCTGGCCGCGCTACCAGGCACGATAGCGACGCTGGCGGCCAGAGTGATGGCCCCAGCGAGGACCGTGAAGCCGCGCCGGGCAGTCACTGGCGCCCGGAGCCCGGTGGCCGACCGCGACAGCATGTGCTTCAACTGGCCTCCATCCTGGCACGACCCCGCTTCGCTGACAGCGTTGCAGGTTAGCCGAGAACCGCTGTACCGCGAGGCAAAACGGCCAAGAATTTGACTTTGGCAGCCGCGCGAAGCACATCCTTGGCATTGGCCGGACTACTCCCGCGCCGCTCGCTACATCGTCCGCCCCGCATTGTGCCTTAGTCGCGCTAGAGTTACGTTGCCGCAGTTCACGCGGCGTGTCGCCGATCGAGGGACAGCAACGTGATCTGTATGTGATCTGCTCAGATTAAGGTCCCGACCGGCATCTTTGACAGCAATACGTACCGGAGCGGTAACACTGCGTGGGCGCTGGCTTCGGCCCGGTCCGCTTTCGCCGGGACGCTGCTGGGCGGATCAGCGCGAACGGCGGCCAGGCGGGCCCAGATCAGCGAAGGTGGCACCCGGATGGATTTTGCGGTGAGACGCGCTAAGACCGGGGACGTGCCCGGCATCAGGGCCCTAATCGATGCTAACGTCGCTTCCGGTCGGCTGCTGGACAAGCCGACCGTCGCGCTGTTCGAGGACATTCAGGAATTCTGGGTTGCCACCACCGCCGATGGTGACGTAGTTGGCTGCGGCGCACTGCACGTGATGTGGGAAGACCTGGCCGAGATACGCACGCTCGCAGTGTCGGATGAGCACCAGAGCCGTGGCGTCGGGAACCAAGTGGTGCTAGCGCTACTTGATGCTGCGCGGGAAGTTGGTGTGAGCCGGGTCTTCGTGCTGACTTTCGCTGTGGAGTTCTTCCGGCGGCACGGTTTTGCCGAGATCACCGGGGTAGCGACGACGCCCGAGGTCTATGCGGAGTTGCTGCGCTCCTATGACGAGGGAGTGGCCGAGTTCCTGGATCTTGACCGGGTGAAACCCAACACGCTAGGCAACACGCGGATGATGCTGCGGCTCTGATTCGGCCATTTATCGTTGGCTGCGTGGCAGCTCGCGTGCGCAACAGCTGGGGCAGGGTGGCATCGGACCGGAGAAGCGGCCGTGTGGCGATCGACGGCAAGTCGCGCCGTGACGTGCGGATATGTTGTACGCGGCAGCCCCGGCGCGCCGGCTGGCCGACGCTTTGCGGCAGAATAGGTATCAGGGACACAGCCCACGACGTGACAGGGTGCCCGGCTTCGTGACGCGCAGGCTAATCCGGGCGGTCGGCCGCATAACCATTCGGGATCTTGAGTCGGCGTGGCCGGGATTGGCGCCAGGCGGGCCTGCGGAGGCTCGCGGGTTACGTAGCGCGCGCAAATTCAAGACGGAAGGGGGACAGCCCGATGAAGGATCTCTCCGTGCTAACCCCGCCGCTGCTCACCTGCGCCGTCGTGTTGTTCGCAATAGGCGCGTTCCTGCGCCACGAGATGAGCAGGCATCGCCCGGATCGCGACCCTGATGAGCCTGATGATAATTCCGATGCTGAGCCTAATCAGGGTCAGGGGTCAGATAGCGGACCGCAGGACGCGGATCCACATACCGGGTCGGCTGGCAGCTAACCGCTGACGATTACACAGCGTTACTGAAAACCTCCGGATTGTTCCTCCCGTGCGGTCAACGTGCCGATACGTAAAGGGCAATCCCGAATTGTCAAGTCCACCATCCGTGGTATACCTTTAACTGCCTAAAAGACTTGGGTGAAAGGCAGCATGATGGTGCAGAAGACGGTGGTGACGGTGGTTTGTGATCTCCCTCACGACGGGGAGGTCGAAGGCAACGAGACGGTTTCGTTCTCCGTTGACGGCACCGCTTAC
>JASIGS010000448.1 GCA_030052355.1 Streptosporangiaceae bacterium
CGGCTGTACGGCGCGCGGGACGGGTCGCGAACTGGCGCGCCGGCACACGCTGCCGTGCGGGCGCTGGCAGCGACGGTGGCTGACTGCAAGATCCCGGTGCAGCCGTTCCTGGACCTGATCGAGGCCAACCGGCAGGACCAGGTTGTGACCCGGTACGGAAGCTTTGACGATCTTCTGGCATATTGTCGGCTTTCGGCAAATCCGGTGGGGAGGATCGTCTTGCACGTGTTCGACTGCTTCGACGCCCGGCGCGCGGAGCTGTCTGACGCTGTGTGCACAGGGCTTCAGCTCACCGAGCACTGGCAGGACGTGGCCGAGGACATGCAGGCCGGCCGGATCTACCTCCCGGCCGAGGACTTGCGCCGGTACGGCTGCGACGAGCAGGACCTGACCGCACCGCATGCCGCGCCGCGACTACGGCGCCTGCTGGCCTTCGAGGTCGACCGGGCCCGCGCGGTGATCGACTCCGGGGCGCCGCTCATCGGCACGCTGCGTGGTGCCGCGCGGGTCGCGGTGGCCGGCTACGTGGCGGGCGGCAGGGCCGCGCTCTCGGCCATCGCTGCCGCGGACTACGACGTGCTCGCAGCCACCCCGCGCGCCGCCAAGCGAGCCGTGGCTGCAGAACTGGTCGCGGCCTACACGCGGGTCAGGTGAGACGGTGGCCTTGCCAGTGACGGACGTCCGTGACGCGTACCAGCGGTGTGAGCAGATCACCCGGCAGCAGGCGAAGAACTTCGCCTACGGCATCGCCTTGCTGCCGCCGGACAAGCGGCGCGCGCTGTCTGCGGTGTACGCCCTGGCCCGGCGCATCGACGACATCGGGGACGGCACCCTGCCGGTGCCGGACAAGATCGCCGAGCTGGCGCGGGCCAGGCAGCTCGTCACCGCGCTGGCGGGCCCGGGCGGCGATGACGCCGCGGCGGATGACCCGGTCCTCGTGGCGCTGCGCGACGCGGCGAAGCGGTTCCCGATCCCGGTAGCAGCGTTCGGCGAGCTGATCGACGGCTGCGAGGCCGACGTCCGCGGCACGAGCTACGCGTCGTTCGACGAGCTCAAGCACTACTGCACGTGCGTGGCGGGGTCCATCGGCCGGCTGTCGCTTGGCGTGTTCGGCAGTTCGGATCCGGCCACCGCGACGCCGCTCGCTGACGATCTCGGCATCGCGCTGCAGCTGACGAACATCCTGCGCGACATCCGCGAGGACCTCTCCAACGGCAGGGTCTACCTGCCAGCCGATGACCTCGAGCGGTTCGGCTGCAGCCTGACGCCGGGCAGCCCCGGCCGGATCGACGGCCCGATGCCCGAGCTCGTGGCCTTCGAGGCCGGCCGCGCGCGCGACTGGTACGCCCGCGGCATGCAGCTCATGCCGCTGCTCGACCGGCGCAGCGGTGCCTGCACCGGTGCGATGGCCGGCATCTACCGGCGGCTGCTCGAGCACATCAGCGCCGATCCCCAGGCGGCGCTGCAGCGACGGATGTCCTTGCCGGCGCGTGAGAAGGCGATGATCGCGGCCGCCGCACTCGCCGGGCTCGGCCGCCGCCGGCCCCGCCCCAGCCGCCAGGTGGCGAGTTCCCCGCGGCAGGCAGCATCCGGGCAAACTCCGGCACAGGGCGGCCAGCCATGACCCGGGCTGGCTCAACAGCGCGGCGGGTGGTCGTCGTCGGCGGCGGGCTGGCCGGCATCACCGCGGCGACGGCGCTGCGCGACGCTGGCATCGAGGTCACCCTGCTCGAGTCCAGGCAGTGGCTGGGCGGGCTGGCCACCTCGTTCTCGCGCGGCGGCATGATGATCGACAACGGCCAGCACGTGTTCCTGCGCTGCTGCACGGCATACCGCGGCCTGCTGGAGCGGCTGGGCGCGACCGGCTCGGTCGCCGTGCAGGACAGGTTCGACGTCACGGTGCTGTCGCCGTCGCGGCGCGCCAGGCTGCGCCGCACCCGGCTGCCGAGCCCGCTGCACATGACCGCCACGCTGGCCGGCTACCGGATGCTGCCGCTGGCGACGCGGCTGCGGGTGGCTCGTGCCGCGCTCGCGTTCCGCTTCCTCGACCCGGCAGCGCCCGGCCTTGACGGCGAACGCCTCGGGGACTGGCTCGCGGCGCGTGGCCAGGACGAGCGTGCCCGCCGGGCCCTCTGGGACCTGTTCATCGTGTCCACGCTGAACATCGACGGTGACGCGGCGAACCTCTCGCTGGCAGCCACCGTCGTCAAGACCGCCCTGCTCGGCGCGGCCGACGCGGCGGACATCGGGATCGCCACCGTGCCGCTTGGCGCGTTGCACTCTGACGCGGCGGCCCGGCTGCTGGGCACACTCGGTGCCCGGCTGCGGCTGGGCACGCGGGCGTCGGGAATCCGGCGCCTCGGCGACGGCGGGTTCGAGGTCGAACTGGATCCGGACCGCGGCGGATCAGATGGCGAGCGCTCGCTGGTTGCCGACGGGGTGGTGATCGCCGTCCCGCCCGGGCCAGCAGCCCGCCTCGCGGCCGGCGCGGGCGTCGTGCCCGGCTGGGCGGGGCTCGGCGCGGCGCCGATCGTGAACATCCACGTCATCTACGACCGGGTGGTGACCAGCCTGCCGTTCGCGGCTGCCGTAGACTCGCCGGTTCAGTGGGTCTTCGACAAGACCAGGCAGGCGGGCCTGACGGCAGGGCAGTACCTAGCGGTGTCGCTGTCGGCAGCCGACGGCTACGTGGATGTGCCCGCGGCTGAGCTGAGGCGGCAGTTCTTGCCGGCGCTCGAGCAGTTGTTTCCCGCTGCCGCTGGCGCTGAAGTGAAGGACTTTTTCGTAACGAGGGAACGTCGAGCGACGTTCCGGCAGGGGCCGGGTTCCGGTGCCCTGCGACCCGGCACCGTGACCACCGTGCCGGGACTCGCGCTAGCCGGTTCATGGACGGACACCGGCTGGCCGGACACGATGGAGGGTGCCGTGCGAAGCGGTCTTAGCGCCGCGCAGGCGCTGGTGAGCGAGCTGTCGAAGCCTGCATCCGCAGGCCAGGTGGTTGTGGCTCAGGGGGCGTCGTGACCGCCACGATGCCAGCGGGCGTGGAGACAGCCCGTGACCTAGTCGGGCCGGCGATCGCCGAGGCGGTCACCCGCCTCAGCCCCGAGGTGCGCGTAGTTGCCGAGTACCACCTGGGCCTGGCGGACGTCGAGGGCAGGCCGCTGGCACCCGGCGGCGGCGCGGGAAAGGCGCTGCGCCCCGCGCTTGCCCTGCTGTCGGCACGGGCCGCCGGAGGCGGCCCGGAACGCGGCGTGCCGCCGGCGGCGGCGGTCGAGCTCGTGCACAACTTCTCGCTGCTGCATGACGACATCATGGACGGCGACGTCGAGCGTCGGCACCGGCCGACGGCGTGGACCGTGTTCGGCGTCGGAGCCGCGATCCTGGCCGGCGACGCGCTGCTGACGCTCTCCCAGGACCTGCTGCTCGAGACGCCGCCTTACGGGCTGTGGGCAGCGCGCTGCCTGTCCGCCGCGGTGCAGCGGCTGATCGCCGGGCAGGGTGCAGACCTGGCCTTCGAGCGCCGCAGCGACGTGAAGGTCGACGAGTGCCTGAACATGGCGGGCGACAAGACGGCGGCGCTGATGGCCTGCGCGTGCAGCATCGGCGCCATCTACGTGGGTGCGCCGGCCAGCCTGGCGATGAACCTCGCGGGCTTCGGCGCGCACATGGGCCTCGCGTTCCAGCTCACCGACGACCTGCTCGGTATCTGGGGCACGCCCGAGGTCACCGGTAAGCCGGTCGGGTCGGACCTGCGGTCGCGCAAGAAGTCCATGCCGGTCGTGGCGGCGATCACCAGCGGTACCCCCGAGGGAAGCGAGCTTGCCGCGCTGTTCGCGCAGCCGCAGCCGCTGACCGAGGA
>JASIGS010000449.1 GCA_030052355.1 Streptosporangiaceae bacterium
GGCCGCCGGCCCCGGTTGATTGCCTCTTTCACGCCGATGACCAGCGCGGACTTTGGTCATATCGCTGGCAGGGCGATACGATGCCGCGAAAAGTCACGCGGCTCTGGCCCGGCCAGGTCGCGAAGCAGGAGGGCCGATGCCCGAGCCAGCCGTCACGCTCAAGGACGTGGCGCGTCTCGCTGGCGTGCACCCGGCTACCGCATCTCGCGCGCTCAACCCGGAGACCAGGCCGCTGGTCAACGAGGAAACGAGCCGGCGGGTGCTTGCCGCCGCGGCCCAGCTCGGCTACCGCCCCAATGCCGTGGCCCGGAGCCTGCGGACCAGGCGGTCGCATACCGTCGGGGTGCTCATACCCGACCTGAACAACCCGCTGTTCCCGCCCATCGTGCGTGGCCTGGAAGACCGGCTAGAGGCCGACGGGTACGTCGCTCTGATCGGCAACACCGACGGCGACAGCGCGCGCGAGCGCAGGATCACCGAGCAGATGCGGGCGAGAAGCGTCGACGGTTTCGTGCTGGCGACCGCGCACCTGCGCAACCCGCTGTTCAGCGAGACCGCCGAGGCGGGTCTGCCGGTTGTGCTCATGAACCGGATCGCCGAGGACTACAGCCTCCCGTCCGTGACGGTCGACAACGAGCGCGGGGTTCGGATGGCGGTGGCTCATCTCGTCGCACTCGGGCACGAGCGGATTGGGTACATAGCCGGGCCGCAGGACGTGTCTACCGGGCTCGCCCGGTACCGCGGCTTTCAGGCGGCGATGGCCGCGGCGGGCCGCGAGGTGGCGCCCGACCAGGTGGCGTTCGCGAACTCGTTTTCCGTCGAGGAGGGCTACCGGTGCACCAGCCAGCTGCTGGCATCGGGCGCTGCCTGCACCGCCGTGGCCGCGGGCAACGACATGCTCGCCATCGGCTGTTACGCGGCACTGGACGAGGCCGGGCTGAAATGCCCGGGTGACATCTCCGTCGTGGGCTTCAACAACATGCCCTTCATCGACATGTTGCGGCCGCCGCTGACGACGGTTGCTTTCCCGCACTATCAGGTGGGAACGCAGGCCGCGCAGCTGCTGATAGAGCAGCTCAACGGCGACGAAGGACCGGTCAAGGTCCTCTTCCTCGCGCCCGAGCTGATCACCCGTGGCTCGACGGCCGCGCCGTCCTGAACTACCGGGCAACACGGCACGTTCCTGTCATTGACAACCGCGATGACGGTGGGCCACGCTCTTGATTGCAAACGATTGTGTCGTGCGCCTGCCGAATAACGGAAAGGCTTGGCATGAGCGATACGTCCGAAGGACGGGTTGGCTGGCTGGGGACCGGGCGGATGGGTCAGGTTCTCGTCCGCCGGCTGCTAGCGGCGAGCATTGACGTGATCGTTTATAACCGCACGAAGGCGAAGGCCGAACCGCTGACGGCGGACGGCGCGAAGGTCGTTGACACGGCGGCGGACCTGGCCGGAGCGTCGGTCGTCTTCCTCACGGTCGGTACTTCGCAGGACCTTCTGGACGCAGTGGTCGGGCCGGCCGGGCTGCTGGCCGGACCGGAGGCGCCCGGGATCGTGGTCGATCTGTCCACGGTCTCCGCCGAAGCCTCGGCGCAGGTCCGGCGGGCGCTCGCGGAGCGCGGCAGCCAGTTCGTCGCGGCGCCCGTCATGGGCAACCCTCGGGTGGCGGACGCCGGGCGTCTCACGTTCGCGCTGTCGGGTCCGAGGGACGCGGCCGAGCGGATCCGCCCGTACCTCGACGTGCTCGGCGCGGGCGGCAGCTACGTCGGCGACGGCGAGATCGCCAGGACCGTGAAGCTGTGCCACAACCTGTTCCTCGGCGCCGTGATCCAGTCGCTCGCCGAGGTCACCGTGCTCGCGCAGAAGTGCGGCGTGAGCAGGGAGGCGTTCCTCGCGTGCATCAACTCCAGCGTGCTTGGCTCGGCGTTCACCAGGTACAAGTCCCCGGCGCTGGTCAACCTGGACTACCACGCGACGTTCACATCCGCGCTGCTGCGCAAGGACTTCGACCTGGGGCTCGCGGCTGCGCGTGAGCACGAGGTGCCGATGCCCGTCGCCTCGCTCGTGCACCAGCTCGTGCAGGCACTGGTCGGATATGGCTACGGTGAGCAGGACTTCGCGGCGCTGATCGAGTTGCAGGCCCATGCGGCGGGCTTGCAACTCGCCAGCGAGGACGCGGAGGTGTCCGACGGTCTCGAGCCCGCCGGACAACCGGGGGAACCTAACGAACGGTGAGCCAGCGGCTCACCACATTGCGCCGGCCGCTCGGGCCGGCGGCACCACCTATGGATTGAGTTGGTTTTCACCGGAAAGGAGCGCCGCGATGAGATCGCACAGCGCCAAGTATTTAGCACTCGGCACGGCGGCGGCCCTGGCCACGATGCTGGTGGCCGCCTGCGGTAGTTCGTCATCAACTCCAGCCTCATCCAAGGCGCCTCTCGTGATTGGCGCATCCCTGTCGCTCACCGGCGACTTCTCCGCTGACGGCCAGGCCTACGATCGCGGCTACAAGCTGTGGGCGAGCGATGTGAACGCGGCCGGCGGCATCCTCGGCCGCAAGGTCGTGCTCAAAATCCTTAACGACAACAGTGACCCGACCACGGCCGACACCAACTACACCGACCTGATCACTGTCGACCACGTCAACCTGGTGTTCGGGCCGTTCTCCTCGCTGCTGACCGCGCCGACCGCTGAGGTAGCGCACCGCTACGGGTACGCGTTCATCGAAGGCGCGGGAGGCGCGCCGCTGGTGTTCAGCGAGAAGCTGCCCAACGTGTTCGACGTGAGCCTGCCGGTGGCGAGCGAGCTCGAGCCGTTCACCGCCTGGATCAAGTCGCTGCCAGCCAGCCAGCGGCCGACGACGGCTGCCTACCCGATGGCCAACGACCCGTTCGCGACGCCGCAGGTTCAGCTCACGCAGAGCCAGCTGCAGCCGCTCGGCATCAGGACCGTGTACTCGAAGATCTTCCCGGAGGAGACGCCCGACTACCTGCCAAACGCCCTGCTCGTCGCCGCTGCCAAGCCGCAGCTGGTCGTGCTCGGTTCGACCGACGTGCCGACCGTCGCCTCGTTCATGCACGGGTTCGAGGAAGAGCACTACCTGCCGAAGGCGTTCGTCGCGGCCGCCGGCCCTGACCAGGGGGCGAGCTTCATCTCCGCGGTCGGAGCCGGCAACGCGAACGGCATGATGGTGCCGGACGCCTGGTATCCCGGCTACCCCAACGCGACGAGCGAGAAGATGGTCAAGCAGTACGTGGCCGAGTACGGCGGTACCGCCTCGGACGTCAACGCCGACGTGGCCGAGGCCTACTCGGTCGGCGAGGTCACCGAGCAAGCCGTGGAGCACCTCAAGAGCACCGACGGCGCCAAGATCATCGCCTACCTGCACAGCGGGGTCACCCTGTCCAGCGTGCAGGGCCCCGTGCAGTTCAACAGCCTGGGGGAGAACGTCAAGGCGATAGCGTTCATCTTCCAGTGGCAGAACGGCAAGTTCGTCCAGGTGCTCCCCGCCAACGCGCCGGGATCGGTGAAGATCCTCTACCCGAAGCCCAACTGGACGAGCTGACAATCCCCGCACCTGATGGCACGGAGCTGAGATGGCGAGCGAGATCGGGCTGGCGCTGGCGACCGGGATCCTCGGCGGCGGCGTTTACGCCCTGATGGCCGTGGGGCTCACGCTGGTTTTCGGCGTGCTCGACATCATCAACGTCGCGCAGGGCATCCTCGTCGTGCTCGGCGCCTATCTCAGCTACGTGCTGTCGGTGCACCTGCACATTGACCTGCTCATCGGCCTGCTGATCACCGTGCCGGCCATGTTCATCATCGGCGTGGTCATCTACTGGCTGTTCATCCGGCCGCTGCGCGGCGCCGAGCGCACGTCGATGACGCTGCTCGCCTGTTTCGCGGTCGCGCTGATCATCGAGGGCGTGCTGTACCGGGAGTTCGGCTCCAACTACGTGTCGCTGAACGCCTGGTACACCACCGCGAGCGTGCATTTCACCGACTTCTACCTGCCCGACATCTACCTGATCGGCTTCGGGCTGGCCATCGTCACCGCCACCGCGCTCTACCTGATCCTGTACCGGACGAAATTCGGCCGGGCGGTCCGCGCCACCATGCAGAACCAGACGGCGGCGCGGCTCGTCGGTATCGACACCAACCGGGTCGCCGCGCTCACCTTCGGCATCGGCACGGGGGTGACCGCAGTTGGCGGCATGGTGTACGGGGCGATCAGCGGCGGGTTCACGCCCAACAGCGGCTATGACCTGATCTCCCGGTTGCTGGCCATCGTCATCCTCGCCGGGATGGGCAGCGTCGGCGGCGCGATGGCCGCCGCAGTGTTCATGACGACGGTCGAGGCGTTCGTGGACATATGGCAGCCGGACTGGTCAGTCGTCGTGTTCTACCTGGCCATGGTCATCGTGCTGACGGTCCGCCCGCAGGGCCTGTTCGGGAGCCGCGCCGCGAGGGCCCAGTGACCGACAGACCGCTGAGCAACAGCCCGCTGACCGACAGCCGGGTAACTGCACTGCCCGCCAGTGCCCAGCGCGGCAAGCCGGCTGCCATCGCCGCCGTGAAGGGCGGGGGTTTGCTGGTCTTCGCCGCGGTGCTGGCGATCTTCCCGCTCGTGTTCACCAACGCCACAGTCACCAACTTCGCGGTGGTCACGCTGATCTTCGTCACCGTGGTGTCGGCGTGGAACTTCTTCTCCGGCTACTCCGGTTACCTGTCGC
>JASIGS010000450.1 GCA_030052355.1 Streptosporangiaceae bacterium
GCCGGGCTTGACGAAGAACTCCATCTCCATCTGCTCGAACTCGCGGGTGCGGAAGATGAAGTTCCCCGGCGTGATCTCGTTCCTGAACGACTTGCCGATCTGGCCGATGCCGAACGGGACCTTACGGCGCGAGGTCTGCAGGACGTTCTTGTAGTTGATGAAGATGCCCTGGGCCGTCTCGGGCCGCAGGTAGGCGAGGCCGGAGTCGTCCTCGGTGGCGCCGAGGTAAGTACGAAGCATCGTGTTGAACATCCGCGGCTCGGTGAAGGCGCCCTTGGTCCCGCAGTGCGGGCAGGGGAGGTCAGCAAGCCCGTGCTCGGGCTCGTGCCCGTGCTTGGCCTCGTACGCCTCGATCAGGTGATCGGCGCGGAACCGGTGGTGGCAGGCCTGGCACTCGGTCAGCTCATCGACAAACTGGGTAACGTGCCCGCTGGCCTTCCACACCTCGGTGGCGAGGATGACGCTGGAGTCCAGCCCGACGACGTCGTCGCGCTCCTGCACGGTTGCCCGCCACCACTGGCGCTTGATGTTGTTCTTGATCTCCACGCCCAGCGGACCGTAGTCCCAGGCAGCGCGCAGTCCGCCGTAGATCTCGCTGGACGGGTAGACGATGCCTCGCCGCTTGGACAAGCTGACGATTGTCTCCATGCGATCGCTGCGACGTGCCATGACAGTCTCCATCCGGCTGGCGGTCGGCGGCTTCCCGTAATGAGGTGCGCGAAGCCCCAGGCAAGAAACGGGGCGGTGCAACAAAGGATAGCGGCACGGCTTGCAGCCCGTCGCGCGGGTTTCCGCTGCCAGCGCGAGGTCCCGGTAACAGACGGTAACCTAGGCGCGTGACCTCCAACCGCCCAGCCAGGCAGCGCTTGCGGCCGCTGCCCAAGGGCAGCACCCTGTTCACGCCGGGCGCCTCGCCGGCCAGGCAGGCTGCGGAACGGCGCAGCGCCAAGCCGCTGCTCTACCTGCACCAGCTGCCTGCCTGGGTGCCGCCGATCGTGCTGGCCGTGCTGCTCGTGGCCGGACTCGCCGTCCGGGGCCCGGTCGGTGCCGTGCTGCTCTGCGGTGTGGCCGCGGTCCTGGGCTGGCTGGCCTCGATCAGCTGGCCACGGCTGTCGCCCGCGGGCAAGCTGGGCCGGGTGCTCGTTGTCGTCCTGATGCTCGGCATCGCCGCCTACGAGGCCACCCGCTGACACAAGCTGCGGTCCGGCCATTGCTGTCAATGTAGGTTGACACTCGGCCGCCGTCAAACTATGTTGACGCCATGAGCGGCGCTGAGCCTGACCTCGGCAGCAACGCCGCCGACGTTGTCATCGTCGGCGGCGGACCGACTGGACTCATGCTGGCCATCGAGCTGCACCTGGCGGGCGTCACGCCTGTTGTGCTCGAGCGCCTGCAGTCGATCAGTGAGATCCCCAAGGGCAATGGCCTGTTCGGCCAGATCGTGCCGCTGCTGGACTACCGCGGCCTGCTCGAGCCGCTGCGTGCCGACGCCACCTATAGCGGACCAGTGCCGCAGTTCTTCTTCGGCCCGCTCACGCTGCGGTTCGACCGGCTGCCAAGCAGCCCGCTGCAGGTCCTGGCGCTACAGCAGCGGGAGATCGAGCGGAAGCTCGGCGAGCGGCTCGGGCAGCTCGGCGGCCAGATCCGGCGTGGCCACGAGCTGACCGGCCTGACGCAGCGGGCCGACGCCGTCCTGCTGGACGTCGACGGCCCGCAGGGCGCCTACCAGCTGCGCGCCGGCTACCTCGCGGGCTGCGACGGCGCCCACAGCATCGTGCGCAAGCAAGCCGGGATCGGCTTTCCCGGCGTCACGTCGTCGAGCATCTCCAGGATCGGACGGGTCAAGGTGCCGGCCAGCATGATCGCGCGGGGCTCGAACGAAATCCAGGTGCCCGACATCGGGCGGCTGCCGAACATGCAGCCGGTCCGCACTCCGCGAGGCACCTACACGCTCGGGCCGCAACGGGCGGTAGACAAGAACGCCTCGTTCGACGCCTACATCGTCAGCACCCAGGAAGAGGACCCCGACGCTGACCTGACGGCGCCGATCACGCTGGACGAGCTGCGCGCGAGCTTCGCCAGGGTCCTCGGGGCTGACCTGCCGATGAGCGACCCGCAGTGGCTGACCCGCTTGATCGGCAACAGCCGCCAGGCCGAGTGCTACCGCGCCGGCCGGGTCCTGCTGGCCGGGGACGCCGCGCACGTCGTCGGCGTCGGCGGCTCGCTGAACGCCGGGATGCTGGATGCCGTCAATCTCGGCTGGAAGCTGGCGGCCGAGGTCCGCGGAACGGCCCCGGCCGGGCTGCTGGACAGCTACCACACCGAGAGGCACGCCGCGGGCGTGCGGACGCTGCAGCAGAGCAGGGCGCAGCGGGCGCTGCAGACCGACGACGAGTACGGCAGGGCACTCCGCGAGCTGGTGGGCGAGTTCCTGCAGTTCGCCGAGCCGCAGCGGCACGTGGGCGAGATGATCGCCGGCTCCGACGTTCGCTACGACATGACCGGGCCCGGCGGCACGCAGCAGCCCGGGCCGGGTGGCCACCCGCCGCACGAGCTGACCGGACGCCTCGCGCCCGACCTCAAGCTCGAGACCGCCGACGGCAGGACCAGGGTCGCCGAGCTGATGTGACCGGCCCGGCCGGTGCTGCTGGACTTCGCGCAGGACGGCAGCGTCGAGGCGACGGCTGCCAGCTCGGGCGGGCACGTTCCCGTCATGAAGGTGAAGCCGATCGGCGGCGCGGCCCGGGCAGACGCCATGCTGATCCGGCCTGACGGCTGGGTCGCGTGGGCGTCCGGCCCGCACGCCGCCCACCCGGCTGAAGGCCTGGCGGACGCGCTCAGCACCTGGTGCGAGAAACCTCCAGCTGGCTAGAGGCCGACGTCAGCTTCATCATCAGCCGCGGGCTCGCTCGGCATCGGGTTCGGCTCGGCGCCGCCGTAGCGCCGGTCCCTGCTGGCGAAGATCTCGCAGGCGTGCCAGAGGTGGCGGCGGTCGAAGTCGGGAAACAGCGTGTCGAGGAACACCATTTCCGCGTAAGCGGACTGCCAGAGCAGGAAGTTCGAGGTCCGCTGCTCACCCGACGAGCGCACGAACAAGTCGACGTCGGGGATGCCGGGTTCGTCCAGGTATCGAGGGAACAGCCGCTCGTTGATCTTGTCCGGCCGCAACCGGCCGGCGGCCACGTCC
>JASIGS010000451.1 GCA_030052355.1 Streptosporangiaceae bacterium
GCCACGCCGATCAAGCACCTCGTGGTGATCTTCGACGAGAACGTGTCGTTCGACCACTACTTCGGCACCTACCCGTACGCGACGAACACGGACGGTACCCCGTTCGTCGCCAAGCCCGGCACGCCGAGGGTGAACGGCCTCTACACCAGGATCACCAAGAGCGGCCCGATCGGCCCGCTGCTGACCGACAACCCGAACGAGTACAACCCGCAGCTGCTCACCCCCGCGGAGGGACTGACCAGCGACCAGAACCACGACTACGTTCCTGAGCAGAAGGCCGACGACGGCGGCAAGCAGGACATGTTCGTCCAGAACACCGAGTCGTCGACCCCGTCCAACGGCTGCGGCGCCGAGTACTGCCCCCCCGGCATCGTCATGGACTACTACGACGGCAACACCGTCACCGCGATGTGGAACTACGCGCAGAACTACGCGATGAGCGACAACGACTACGACACCGACTTCGGACCGTCGTCGCCGGGCGCGATCAACCTCATCTCGGGCAACACCAGCGGCGGGAACGCGGTTGACGCGAACGACACCAGCACCCCAGGCGTCGTCACGACCGACACGGGGAGTGTCTCCGCGGACACCAGCAACGGCACCGCCACGATCTACGGTGACATCGATCCGTACTACGACCAGTGCTCGGACAGCAACCACACCACCACCAGCCCTGAGGGCGTGCTGACGGGCGAGAACATCGGCGACCTGCTCAACAACGCGCACGTCACGTGGGGCTGGTTCCAGGGCGGCTTCGCGCCGACGTCGACCAACAGCGGCGGTGCGGTCTGCGGCCAGACGGGCGAGCTGACTTCGGACGGCCAGGACGTAAGCACGGAGAACGACTACGTCCCGCACCACAACCCGTTCCAGTTCTACGCATCCACGGCGAACCCGGCGCACCTGGCGCCGTCCTCGCTGAGCGAGATCGGCTACACCGACCAGGCGAACCACCAGTACGACATCTCGCTGTTCACCGACGCGCTCAACGGCACGGGCGGCGCCACGCTTCCCGCGGTCAGCTACCTCAAGCCGCCGGAGTTCGAGAACGCCCACCCGGCCGACTCCACCCCGGAGCTTGAGCAGCAGTTCGTGGTCAACGAGGTCAACGCCATCGAGCAGTCCAAGTACTGGCCTTCCACGGCGATCATCATCACCTACGACGACTCCGACGGCTGGTACGACAACGCCACCCCGCCGGTCATCAACGGGTCCGATGACGCGACGGTCGGCGACACCTCGGTCTGCACCTCGGTCCCGATCACCGTCGGCACCGCGAACGACCGCTGCGGTTATGGCGACCGGCTGCCGTTCATTGTGATCTCGCCCTACACGCGGGAGAACTACGTCAGCAACAAACTGATCACCACGACGTCGATCCTCAAGTTCATCGAGAACAACTGGCTGCACGGCGAGCGCATCCCTGGCTCGTTCGATGCCACCTCCGGCAGTATCACCGGGCGGGGCGGGCTGCTTGACTTCAACGTCAGGCCGCACTTCCAGCCGGTCATACTCAACCCGTCCACCGGTGCCGTCGTCAGCGGCGACAGCTGGTACGGCAACAGGGGCCTGCTCAAGCCGGCCAGGACGAAGTAAGCCCTCAGCAGTTCGGGCTTTAGCTTCTGCGGGAACCGCCCGGCCCCGTTTCACGGGGCCGGGCGGTTGCATTGCGTTTCCTGGCCGGCCCCGATCTGCGGGGCCCGGCGGTTGCATTGCGTTATCCGGCCGGCCCCGATCTGCGGGCCGGGCGGTCGCATTCGCTAGGTTCTGCGGTGTTGTCAGGCCCGGTGGACGCCGCGAAGCCGCGGACGGCCGAAGCGGAGACGGCCACGTTCCTAAAAGATGGAGGTAGTGGTGGTAACCGACCCGCGCTCGGAGATCGCGACGCTGCGCGAATCGCACGACAAGCTGGCCAGCCTGGTCCGGCAGATGACGGCTGAGCAGGTACGCGGCCCTTCGTACTGCAGGGACTGGACGACCGCCCAGGTCTTGTCGCATCTCGGCAGCGGCGCGGAGATCGCGCTGATGATGCTGCCCGGCGCGCTGGGCGAAGGCGAACCGGTCAGCCGCGACGCCTTTGGTCCCGTGTGGGACGTGTGGAACGCCAAGACCCCGGCTGAGCAGGCCGCAGACGCGGTCGAGACCGACGAACGGCACGTCCGGACGCTGGAGCAGCTCAGCGACGAGCAGCTCGGCAACGTCCGGCTGGACGTCTTCGGTACCCAGCTCGACGCGTCCGGGCTGGTCAGGATGCGCCTCGGCGAGCACGTGATGCACACCTGGGACCTCGCGGTGATGCAGGATCCGGCCGCCACCCTGCAGGCCAGCGCGGTTCCGCTGCTGATCGACAGGGTGCCGCAGTTCCTCGCCCCGCGGCTTGGCAAGCCGCTGGCAGAGCCGTTCGCGGTCCGGATCACGACCAGCGAGCCCGCGCGCGACTACCTGTTGCGCTCTGCCGACTCCGTGACCATGACCGACTGGCCCGGCGAGGCGTCGGCCGGCGACGTGCCGCACATCAGCATGCCGGCCGAGGCGTTGCTGCGGCTGGCCTACGGGCGGCTGGACCCCGGCCACACGCCCGCGTCGGTGTCCGGTGACCCCGAAGTCCTCGACAAGCTGCGGACTATCTTCCCCGGCTTCTGAGCGACACGGCCCGCTGCTAACGGCGCGGCCACACCCCCGGCAGGACCACGATGAGCAGGGTGGCGAGCGGTCCGAGTATCAGCGACACGAGCCACCAGGCCAGGCCGCTGCGACCCTTGCCCTGGGCCAGCCCGGCGTTGACCAGCGAGAGGGTGAACCAGCCGGCCGAGTAGTAGGCCTGCACTGCGCTTACCGTATGCATACGTGCAGAATAGGTCCGCGCTGCCGCCGTCCGGGCCGCTCGTTTCGCACAGCTTGCGGCGGCGCGGCAGAACGGAGAGTGCCTGCATGACCACCGTGTCCGAACTGGACCTGGCTCAGCTCGACCTGGCCAGCCCCGAGCTGGCCGGGGACAGTTACCACGAGCTGCTGGCGGGGCTTCCGCGCGACGGTGAGTTCGGCTGGCTGGCCAGCTCACCGCTGGCCTACGTCGTGCTGGACCACGAGTCGGGCGAGTTCTTCCTGCGATCCCGCAGCACCGCGTTTCCTGGCAGGGAGATCGCGGACCTGTTCGGGGTGACCGGCGGCCGGCTGCGGGAGCTGATCGACGCGAACATCCTGAATCAGCAGGGTGCCCAGCACCGTCGGCTCAGGTCGCTGGTGGGCGGCGCGTT
>JASIGS010000452.1 GCA_030052355.1 Streptosporangiaceae bacterium
CGCGGGGTCGAAGCGGTGGCCGGACTGGCCGCGGCCACCGGCGACGCGGAGCTGGCGGCGCGCCTCGGAGGTGCGGCGAACGCGCTCAGGAACGCTGCCGATCCGGTCCGGTCAGCCGCCGGCCGGGCCCGTTTTGACCGCGTCCTGGCATCGGCCGAGCGCGCTCTTGGCGCCGCCGACGCTGCCCGGTTGCTCGCCGACGGCGCGGCCCTGAGCCAGGACCAGGCGGTCAGCCTCGCGCTGGCGGCCTGTGCGGCCGGCCCCTCAGCCGCGAACGGCGCCGACACCGCGGTGACTCGCTCCGGGGCGGCCGCGGCGGACACGCGGCAGCTCAGATCGGACGGCCCGTACCACGTCGGCCGTCCGGCGCAGCCGGCGCTGACGCCGCGCGAGCAGGAGATCGCGCGGCTGATCGCGCGCGGCCTGTCCAACCGCGCCATAGCCGATGAGCTCGTGATCAGCCCGGCGACCGCAGCCAGGCACGTGGCCAACATCCTGAGCAAGCTTCACTTCAGCTCTCGCGCCCAGGTGGCCGCTTGGGCAGCACAGCGCTCCCCTATGTAGGAGCGCTCGCGGTTGCATCTGCACATGCGAATGCATGATTCGGCGCATGTCAGCGCGCCGGCGCTTGCGTACCTTGTTGTCCCGGGTCGCGGCTTCGTCGGCTGGCCGGCCATCAGGAGGGGGGTGGCCGGCCCGGTCGTCGTTCTCTGCTGCCCGCAGGCATCAAGACTCGGATACGGACACACCGACCATGAACCCCTCGGCTGGTCTCACCGGCGGCAGCACGGTGACACAGCGACTGATCTGCGCCGCCCCGGCCTATGGCGCCCGCGCGGCGCTCGCGCACTGCTCGCGCGGCGAGGCGTATAGCTACGCCAGCCTCGCCACGACCATCCAGCGCGCCGCCTCGGGCCTGGCCGGGCGCGGGTTGCGGCCGCGCGACATCGTCGCCGTCTACGCGCCCGATGCGGTCTGCCACGCGCTCGCCTGCCACTCCATCGGCGCCGCGGGCGGCGTTCCGCTCCCGGTAAGCCACGACCTGGGCGTCACTGAGATCGCGGCGCAGCTCGCCCGCAGCGGCGCCCGGATGCTGCTGACCGCGCAGTCGCTTGCCCCGATGGCGCTGGCGGCAGCCGACAGGTCATGGGTTCGGCAGGTCATCTCGTTCGGAACCGCACCGGGAACGACACCGTTCAGCTCACTGCTCGGCATGCGCTCGCAGCGGCCCGCCGGGATCAGCGCGCACGACCTGGCCCTGCTGTCGTACTGCCAGCGCCAGGGCGGCGGGCTCGACCAGGTCGAGGTCACGCACGGTGAGATGGCGGCCGACCTTGCCCGGCTGGCCAGCCTGCCCGGAATCAGCGACCAGGACGTCGTGCTCGCGGCGCCACCGGCCGGCGATGGCCGTTCCTACACCACGTTCCTGCACCACGCGCTGCTGCAAGGCGCCTCGGTCGTCGCGGCGGACGCCGGCGAGCTCGCCGCTGCCGCGGGCAAGCACCGCGTCACGGCCGCCATAGTGCCGCCAGACGTGCGGCTCCCTGGCGCCGGCCCGGTGCGGGTCTTCGCCGTCCCGTCCGGGGCGGTTACCGCAGCGGACTAACGGATCGCAGCTCTACCCCGGCGAGCGGGTTGCCTCCGGCTCCATGACACGAAGCGGACGGTTCTCATACGGCGTGCTGAGCACGATCGTCGTGTGAGTGGAGACGTTGGCCGCTGCCCGGATCTCTTGCAGCAGGTCCTCAAGCTCCCGGGGTGACGCCACCCGGACCTTGAGTATGTAACTCTCGTCACCCGCCACGCTATGACACGCCTCGATGGCGTCCAGGTGGGCGAGCCGCTGCGGCGCGTCGTCGGGGGCTGCCGGGTCGAACGGCTTGATCGACACGAACGCCGTGAGCGGCAGGCCGACCTCCTCGGCGTT
Source organism: Streptosporangiaceae bacterium (assembly GCA_030052355.1). The sequence continues at coordinate 1,928 of JASIGS010000452.1, forward strand.
GATGAGCGCGCCGTAGCCCTTGATCACGCCGCGCTGTTCGAGCCGCCTGACCCGCTGCTGGGCAGCCGACACCGACAAGCCGGTGCGCCGCGCGAGCTCGGTGAAGCTCATCCGGCCGTCCGCCGACAGCAGCGAGATGATGGTTCGGTTTGTGTCCTCCACCCGGCAAAGTTAACCGCCGGTCACCCCGTGCCTGCCAGGTTATAAGGTCACGAAGTGATAACCGCCCTTACGCTCGCGTAACGTGCGAATCGAGCTGATGGTCGCCGGGCCAGGGCGGAGTTACGCTCTGCGCATGGCGCAGATAATCCTGGACAAAGTCGACAAGGTCTACCCGGGCGGGGTCAAGGGCATCGACGGACTGAGCCTGGACATCCCCGATGGTGAGTTCATGGTCCTCGTCGGCCCGTCCGGCTGCGGCAAGTCCACGGCCCTGCGGTCAATCGCGGGGCTCGAGGACATCACGTCGGGATCCATCACGATCGGCAACCGGGTCGTGAACGACCTGCCGGCCAAGGACCGCGACATCGCGATGGTGTTCCAGAACTACGCGCTCTACCCGCACATGACGGTGGAGCAGAACCTCGCGTTCGGGCTGCAGCAGCGCAAGACCCCCAAGGACGAGATCAAGCGCCGGGTGACCGAGGTCGCCCGGATGCTCGGGCTCGAGGACTACCTGCGCCGCAAGCCGGCCGCGCTGTCGGGCGGGCAGCGCCAGCGGGTCGCGATGGGGCGCGCGATCGTCAGGGAGCCCCAGGCGTTCCTGATGGACGAGCCGCTGTCGAACCTCGACGCCAAGCTCCGCGTGTCGATGCGCGCCTCCCTCTCCCAGTTGCACGACAGGCTGCGCGTCACGACGGTGTACGTCACGCACGACCAGGTCGAAGCGATGACCCTCGGCCAGCGCGTGTGCGTTCTCCGCGACGGCCAGCTCCAGCAGGTGGATACCCCGCAAGCGCTGTACAACGCGCCGGTCAACCTGTTCGTGGCCGGATTCATCGGCTCGCCGGCCATGAACTTCACCACCGCCCGGCTGGTGCGCGACGACGGTCCGGCCGTCGTCTTCGCTGGCTACCGGCTCGTCGTGCCCGACGGCCTGCTGCACGCCAAGGACGGACTCGACCAGTACTTCGGCAAGGAACTGATCCTCGGCATCCGGCCTTCCGACTTCGAGGACGCCGACCTGGCTGATGCCTCCTGGCCGAGGATGGCCGTCCGGTCCAGCGTCACCGAGGACCTCGGCAGCGACATCCACGTGATCTTCGAGCTGGACTCCGCGCCGGTTCAGCACGCCAGCATCAGCGACGCGCGCTCCGGCGCGGAGGACGACGACGACGCGATCCCGCTTGCTGTCGACAAGACACTGTGGACAGCGCGGGTGGCCCCGCGCAGCAAGATCAAGCCCGGGCAGGCGGCTACGCTCGCGGTCGATGTCTCTAACCTGCAATTCTTCGACTCCGCCAGCGGCCTCGCCATCGGGAACGGGAGACCGGTGTAGTCAGTGCTGGACTGCCGGGCAGTTCCGCTGACTCGTTCCCGGCGCGTTGCGGCAAGCGCCGCTCAAGAGAGCATCTCCGCTTCCTAAAGCCCATGCCACGCCCGTTTGGCGACCCCGGCCGCTGAACAGATATCAGGCCATAAGCGCAGGTCAGGCGGCAAGGGAGCGACGAGTGCCATGCCTGTAACAGCTGCCCGCGATCCGGTCGGCGACTTCTTCACGACCCTGGCCGCGCCCGGCCACCTCGCGACCTTCGAACGGGAGTCGGCGACGCTCCGGTTCGACGTCGCCGATGGCGACCAGGTCGAGCGCTGGCACGTGATGGTGAACGACGGCGACACGACGGTGACCCGCGGGATGGATCCGGCCGACGTCGTCGTGGGGATTGACCGGGTCCGGATGGCGGAACTCGTCACCGGCCGGCTCAACGCGCAGGCCGCGCTGCTGCGCGGCCTGCTCACCTGCGAGGGCAGCGCCGCGGCCGCGATCATGTTCCAGCGCTGCCTGCCCGGCCCGCCCGGCTCATCCGGCCGGGTCGCGCCGGTTACCTCCAAGACTGTCATGGCACGGCGGAGGCCGAGATGAGCGATGAACTGGTACAGATCCTCGAGGGCAACACATTCGTGGTCAGCGACGATCGCGGCGACATAGCTGCATCGCGCACCGACCCGACCGGCCTGTTCTCGTTCGACACCCGGTTCCTGTCGCACTGGACGCTCACGGTCAACCGCCAGCGCCTCACCCCGTTGTCGGTCGACAACCTTCAGTACTTCCAGACCCGGTTCTTCCTCGTCCCCGGCAGCGGGACTGTCTACGTCG
>JASIGS010000453.1 GCA_030052355.1 Streptosporangiaceae bacterium
TGCGCGTCGTGCTTCCACGTCCTCGCCCATCAGCACGGTGAACAGCTCGTCGGCCTGGGCAGCGTCGTCCAGCGTCACCTGCAGCAGCACGCGGCGGGCCGGGTCCATGGTGGTTTCCCACAGCTCGCGCGCGTTCATCTCGCCGAGACCCTTGAACCGCTGCACGCCGTCCCGCGACCGCGGGTCCTTGCGTCCCTCGGCGATGCCCGCCTCGATCACCGCGTCGCGCTCGCGGTCCGAGTAGGCGTAGCCGGGCGCGACGCCGCGGCCGTCCCATTTGATCTTGTAGAGCGGAGGCTGTGCCAGGTAGACGTACCCGGCCTCGATGAGCGGCTTCATGAAGCGGAAGAGCAGCGTCAGCAGCAGTGTCCTGATGTGCTGGCCGTCAACGTCGGCGTCGGCCATCAGGATGATCTTGTGGTACCTCAGCTTCGAGATGTCGAACTCGTCGTGGATGCCGGTGCCGAGGGCGGCTATCAGCGCCTGCACCTCGTTGTTCTTCAGCACCCGGTCGATCCGCGCCTTTTCGACGTTGAGGATCTTGCCGCGGATCGGGAGGATCGCCTGGAACTTGGGATCGCGGCCGCCCTTGGCCGAGCCGCCGGCAGAGTCGCCCTCGACCACGTAGATCTCGCAGATCGACGGGTCACCGGACTGGCAGTCCGACAGCTTCCCGGGCAGCCCGGAACTGCCGCTCAGGCCCTTGCGGGTCAGGTCGCGCGCCTGGCGCGCGGCGATCCTGGCCCTGGCGGCCTGAGTCGCCTTGATGACGATCGCCTTGGCCTCGCCGGGATTGCGCTCGAACCAGTCCCTCAGGTGGTCGTAGCTGACCCGCTGCACGAACGACTTCGCCTCGGTGTTGCCGAGCTTCTGCTTGGTCTGGCCCTCGAACTGCGGCTCGGACAGCTTCACGTGGATGATCGCGGTGAGGCCTTCGCGCACGTCCTCGCCGAGCAGGTTCTCATCCTTGTCGCGGAGCTGGTTCTGGTCCCGGGCCCACCGGTTCACGACGTTGGTCAGCGCCGCCCGGAAGCCTTCCTCGTGGGTCCCGCCTTCCGCGGTGTTGATCGTGTTGGCGAACGTGTGGACGGACTCCGCATACGAGCTGGTCCACTGCATGGCCACCTCGACGGCCATGCCCTTCTGCTCGTCGCCGAACTCGATCACCGACGAGTGCACCGGTTCCTTCGACGCGTTGATGTACCGGACGAAGTCGGAAAGGCCGCCGTCGTAGCGGTAGGTAACAACGTTCGGCGAGCCGTTGATGTGAGCCGGGCGCTCATCGGTCAGCACGATCGTCAGCCCGCGGTTCAGGAACGCCATCTCCTGCAGCCGGCGGGAGAGCGTCTCGAACGACCACTCGGTGGTCTCGAAGATCGTGTCGTCGGGCCAGAAGGTGACCGTGGTGCCGGTGCGATCGGTCTTCTCGCCACGGCTGAGCGGTCCGGCGGGCTCGCTCATCCGGTAGGACTGCCGCCAGACGTAGCCGTCCTTGAGGATCTCCACGTCCAGGCGCGTGGACAGGGCGTTGACCACGGAAACGCCGACACCGTGCAGGCCGCCGGAGACCGCATAGGCCTGGCTGTCGAACTTGCCGCCGGAGTGCAGCGTCGTCAGCACCACCTCGACGGCCGGGCGCTTCTCGACCGGGTGCTCGTCTACCGGGATGCCGCGACCGTTGTCGAAAACGCGCACGCCGCCGTCGGCGAGCAGCGTCACGTCGATATGGTCAGCGAAACCGGCTAGGGCCTCGTCGACCGCGTTGTCCACGACCTCCTGGACGAGGTGGTGCAGCCCGCGCTCGCCCGTCGAGCCGATATACATGCCCGGGCGCTTGCGAACGGCCTCAAGGCCCTCCAAGACCCTGATCGAGCCTGCGTCATACGACAATGCTGAAGCTCCTCTGGAACACCCTCAAACACCCAGGGCCGCCGCTCGGCCCCCCGCGTGGCGCCTGCCCTAGTGCACTTGTTCATTTTACCTGGGAGGACCGTCAGACTCAGCCGTACGTGTCACGTGGCCCGCGGCTGCCGCGCACGCGCCACTCGCCCGGCTTGCGCGCCTCCGTGACCGGCCCGCGGACCTTGACCCGCGTGACGCTCTGCTCGCCCAGCTCGGCGTTCAGGCGGCGGACCAGCTGGCTGGCCAGCAGCCGCAGCTGAGTGGCCCACGCGGTGGAATCGGCAACCACGGTCAGCTCGCCGTCGCGCAGCGACTCGGGTGCCGTGTGGGCGGCCAGGTCCGGCCCGACGATCTGCGCCCACCGGCCGAAAACCGACCCGGTGGCGGCGGCAAGCTGCCAGCCCTGCTCGTCCAGCAGGTCGCCGATCGCCGCGCTGAGCGGCTCTGGGTCGTCCCGGCGGCGCCGGCTACCCGCCCGGGGTGGCGGCACGCCTGCCTGCTCCTGGGCAGCCGGCTCCGGCTCCCGGCCAGCCGGAGCATGCTTCCCCCGAGCGCGTGCCTGCCGCCTGGCCGCGGCGAGCGCGTCCCTGGCGAGCCGCAGCTTCTCGTCGTCGCCCCGCCCTTCAGGCACGCGACACCTGCCCGGCACCGACCGTGAACCTCGTACCTGACAGGCTGGCCGGGACATCGCCTGGTACCGCCGCGGTGACCAGCACCTGCTCGGCGTCGGCCACAAGCCCGGCCAGCCGGTCCCGTCGCTCGCCGTCGAGCTCGGCGAACACGTCGTCGAGCACCAGCACGGGATCTTCTCCGCCGGTCCGCAGCAGCCGGTAGGCGGCGAGGCGCAGCGCGAGCGCCATGGACCATGACTCGCCGTGACTCGCGTAGCCACGAGCGGGCAGGCCGCCGACCTGCAGTTCGAGCTCATCCCGGTGCGGCCCGACCAGGCTGAGGCCGCGCTCCAGCTCGGCCCGGCGGCGGGCGGCCAGCGCCGAGCGCAAGACGTCGGCCAGGCCCGCCGGGTCGCCGTCCGGCTCAGCGTCGCAGCCGGAGGCCAGCATCCGGTAGGTCATCCCGCTGTCGGCCTGCCTGCCAGAGACCGCGCTATAGCACTCGGCGGCCAGCGGCCTGAGCTGCCTGACCAGCCAGATCCGCGCCGCCGTGAGCTCGCTCCCGGTGGAAACCAGCTGCTCGTCCCATACCTCGAGCGCTGAAGGCGGGACGCCGCGCGCCTTGGCCGACTTCAGCAGCGCGTTGCGCTGCTTGAGCACCCGTTCGTAGTCCGCCCTCGTCCCCGCGTACCTCGGCCGGACCGCCACCAGCAGGTCGTCCAAGTAACGGCGCCGCAGATCGGGCTCCGCCTTGACCATCGCGATGTCCTCAGGCGCGAACAGCACGCAGCGCAGCACGCCGAGTACCTCGCGTGGCCTGGCGGCCGGCGCCCTGTTCAGCCGGATCCGGTTCGCTCTGCCCGCGTTGATCTCGACCTCAAGCAGGCTGTCCCGCCCGGCCGCAGTCACCAGCCCGCGCAGGATTGCCCGGTCCGCGCCCGCCCGGATCAGCGGCGCGTCGGTCGCGACCCGGTGTGAGGCAAACGTCGCCAGGTAGCAAGCGGCCTCGACGAGGTTCGTCTTGCCCTGACCGTTCGGTCCCGTGAACGTCGTCACGCCAGGCTCCAGGACCACGTCTGCCGCCGGGTAGCTGCGGAAGTCGGTCAGCGACAGCCGGGACAGGTGCACGCCGCCGACACTAGCGCCTGCTCCGGCCCGTACCCGGATAGCCCGGCACGGCCGGCCAGGTCACCCGCCGAGCCTGATCGGCATCAGCAGGTAGCGGAACTCGGGGTGACCGTCCGGACCCGGCTTGCCCGTCAGCAGCGCCGGCTTGCCGGGCTCGGTGAAGGAGATGCGCACCGTGTCCGAGTCGATCGCCGTCAGGCCGTCGAGCAGGTACTGCGGGTTGAACGCGATGGACAAGTCGTTCCCGGAAAATTCGGCGTCGACGACCTCTTCCGCCTGGGCCTCGTCGCCGGTGCCCGCCTCCAGGACGAGCTGGCCTGCGCTGAAGGCCAGCCGTACTGCGGTGTTGCGCTCGGCGACCAGGGCGACCCGCTTGACCGACTCGGACAGCACACTGGTCGGCAGCTCGGCGGTTGCGGCCACGTTCTTGGGCAGCAGTCCCTGGTAGCGCGGGAACTCGCCGCCGAGCAGCCGGGTGGTCGTGCGCCTGCCCGCGCCCTCGAACCCGATCATGCCGTCGCCGCCGTGCCCGTCGTCGCCCGGCAGCGCGAGCGCGATCGACACCTGAGCGCCACTGGTGAGCGCCCTGGCCGTGTCGGTGAGCGCCCTGGCCGGGACCAGGACCGCTGCTGACAGGTCGGGCCTCGACGGGTTCCACTTCAGCTCCCTGACGGCGAGCCGGTACCGGTCGGTGGACACCATCGTCAGCGTCTCGCCCTCGATCTCGATCCGCACGCCCGTCAGGGCGGGCAACGTGTCGTCGCGCCCGGCGGCGGCCGCGGACTGGGTCACTGCGGTGGCGAACGCGTCGCTGCCCACCGAGCCCGCCGCCGGCGGCATGTCGGGCAGCGCCGGGTACTCCTCTTCTGGCATGGTCAGCAGCGTGAAGGTGGCACCGCCGCAGGTCAGAACCGCCCGGCCGTCCTCCGCCGCGATATGCACCGGCTTGGCCGGCAGGCTGCGGCTGATCTCTGCCAGCAGGCGGCCTGACACCAGCGCGCTGCCCTCCTGCTCGGTGCTGACTGGCACGGTCGCCTGGGCGGAGACGTCGTAGTCGAAGCTCGAGAGCGTGAGATCGGCGCCGGCGCGCATGTGGATGCCTGCCAGCACCGGAACCGCGGGCCTGGCGGGCAGGACCCGCGCGGTCCAGGCGACCGCCTCGGCCAGGACATCGCGCTCAAGGACGATCTTCACCTGTCCCCCTATTTGCTGTGGGAGTTTGCGGATTAAGTAGAACCGTAGTCGTCATAGGGCCGGTGGACGCTGGGGATAAAGGTCGTCTCGCCTGGCCGGCGGGGTTGCGGGCGTGCACATGGCCTGTGACCGGTCTGCGCGTTGGCGGCCCGCACCTGGGGATTACGGCGCAGTGCGACCCGTACTCCCTGGCGTTACCCCCTGGTTGCCGTGAGTTTTCCGCCGGCTTTCCCAAGGCCGTCCACAGGTTTGTCCACAGCCTGTGTGCGCGGAATGCGTAACGGGCGAAGTTTGCGTATACGGGCTGATACGTAGCGTGCATGCAGAACCGGGCCGGTCTGGGGCAGCCCGGGCCGCTCGCCGCCGGCGGCTGCGGGCATGAGACGCTCGCCGGGATGCTCACCCGGACAGCGCCTGCTGCTTGATCCGGTTGGTGAGCTCGGTCACCTGGTTGTAGATCGACCTGCGCTCGGCCATCAGGGACCGTATCTTCCGGTCGGCGTGCATGACCGTGGTGTGGTCGCGGCCGCCGAACTGCTGGCCGATCTTGGGCAGCGACAGGTCCGTCAGCTCGCGGCACAGGTACATCGCGATCTGCCTGGCGGTGACCAGCACGCGCGAGCGCGATGTGCCGCACAGGTCGTCGATCGACAGCCCGAAGTAGGAAGCAGTCTGGCCCATGATCATCGCAGCGGTGATCTGCGGGCCGTGGGTCTCGGGTATCAGGTCCTTCAGGACGAACTCGGCGAGCTGGAGGTCGACGGACTGGCGGTTGAGGCTGGCGAACGCGGTCACCCGGATGAGGGCGCCCTCGAGCTCGCGGATGTTGGTCGTGATCCGGCTGGCGATGTACTCGAGCGCCTCGGGCGGCGCGTTGAGCCGGTCACCGACCGCCTTCTTGCGCAGGATCGCGATGCGGGTCTCGAGCTCCGGCGGCTGCACGTCGGTTTGCAGGCCCCACTCGAACCGGCTGCGCAGCCGGTCCTCGAGGGTCACCAGGCGCTTCGGGGCACGATCGCTGGAGATGACGATCTGCTTGCTCGCGTTGTGCAGCGTGTTGAACGTGTGGAAGAACTCCTCCTGGGTGCCTTCCTTGTTCTCCAGGAACTGGATGTCGTCGACCAGCAGCACGTCGACGTCCCGGTAGCGGCGCCGGAATCCATCCTGCTTGCCGTCGCGGATCATGTTGATGAAGTCGTTGGTGAACTCTTCCGAGCTGACGTACCTGACCTTCAGACCCTGGTAGAGGCTCTGCGCGTAGTGCCCGATGGCGTGCAGCAGGTGAGTCTTGCCGAGGCCGGAGTCGCCGTAGATGAACAGCGGGTTGTAGGCCTTGGCGGGGGCTTCGGCGACCGCGACGGCGGCGGCGTGCGCGAACCGGTTGCTTGAGCCGATGACGAAGGTCTCGAACGTGTACTTCGGGTTCAGCCTCGCCATGCCGGGCCGCGCGGCCTGCTGGCCCGCGCCAGCGTCGCCGGGCTGGCTCCCGGCCGTCTCGCGTGCCGCTCCCGGAGCGCCGTTCCGGACGTCGCCGCGGAGCGGGCCGTGCAGGTCGAGTTCCGGTCGCGGATAATTGCCGTTTTTAGGGGGGAACGTGCCGCTGCCCGGGGTGCTGCCGGGCGCTGGCTGTCCGTCGGCGCGGGCCCGCTCGGCGAGACCGGGGCCCGGCGAGTCACCATTGGCGGCTACCTGGCCAGGAGGCAACGGCCCGGGCCCGGCGCTGACGTCGTCCGGCGCTGCCCGGCCGGCGTCTGCGGTCGCGGCCGGGTCGATCGTGACGGCGAGCTGTATCGAGCGGGCGAGCTCCCGGGACAACGCGTTCGTGATGAGCGCCCGCAACCGCGTTTCGAGCTGCTCCTTGACGAAGTCGTTGGGCGCCGCGATGAGCGCGGTGTTCTCGACCAGGCCGAGCGGCCTGGTGAGCTGGAGCCACGCACGCTGGTGCGGCTCAATATGCATCTCGGCGAGATCGGCCAGTGAGCGGGCCCACACGTCGGCGAGGTCGTCTTCGCTCATTGGCCGGTCACCCCGAGCCCCCCACATGTGATCAACAGGTTTTTCCACAGCATGTGCACGTTGTGTTGTCTGACTCCGGGCGATGGGTCGGCACGGGGCGGGGTCCTGGTGCCGGGCCAGGCGCACGCCCGCTATCCACAGCCTAGGACCGGAGTTAACGATCCGTTAGGCAAACTTAGATGGTCGTGGCCAGGAGCACGCTCGCGGAGACGGCGTCGGCCAGGGCCGGCGTGCGGTTTGACCGTCCGCCGGGCGTACGCGTAGCTTGTAATGGTCCGGTTAGCCCGGCGGAGCTGAATTACGGCCTGATGAGGGTGCTAGCCCGGGGAAGTCCGGAGCCCCGATGGTGCTTGCCGGGGGAAGACCCCGGATCCCGTACGTCGAGACCGTTGCTGGCCCTTATTCTGACCTGCGATTTACCTGGAGTTCCCAGTGAGCAAGCGTACGTTCCAGCCGAACAACCGCCGCCGGGCGAAGACGCACGGCTTCCGGCTGCGCATGCGCACCCGGGCCGGCCGGGCGATCCTGGCGGCACGGCGCCGGAAGGGGCGCGCGCGCGTCAGCGTCTGACGGCGCGCGACAGTGGCAGCGCGATGCTACCCGCGGCGGCGCGGATGCGGCGGCGAGCCGATTTCAAGCTGGCGGTCGATGACGGGAGCAGGGCCGGCCGGTCACTGGTGTCCGGGCACCTGCTGGTTCGCCCGGACAGCGAGCAGCCCCCGCTGATCGGCTTCGTCGTGGGCCGCGGCGTTGGCACCGCCGTCGTGCGCAATAAGGTACGGCGACGGCTGCGGCATATGTGCCGCGGTTACCTTGAACGGCTGCCGGGAGGTAGCCTGCTAGTGTTGCGCGCCAGCCCGCGAGCGGCCGCGGCTCGCCAGGCGGATCTAGCCGCCGACCTCGACCTGGTAATCGGAAAGTTGCTCAGGCGGCAGGGTTGGGTGGCAGGCCGATGACCACAGCAGCAGGCCAGGAACATCGTCGGCTGTCGCCTGCCAGTTGGCTGCTTGTGGGGTTGCTCACCGTCTACCGCCGGTTTGTCAGCCCGCTGCTCGGCGCGAGGTGCCGGTTTTACCCGTCGTGCAGCGCATACGCACTGGAAGCGGTGCAGTTGCACGGCGCGGCGAGGGGCTCATGGCTGGCGGTCCGCCGTCTGAGCCGGTGCCACCCCTTCCATCGGGGGGGAATCGATCCGGTTCCGGGGAGCGTTCTCGAACGAGATCTAGCTGATCAGAAGGCCTCTGATCAGAAGGCGTCTGATCAGGACACAAGGGAGCTGGCAGGTGGGTAACCCACTAGACGCGTTGTACTCAGCGGTTGGCTGGGTTTTCACCCACATCTACGACCTGCTGAAGCCTGTCTTCGGCGGGACGAGCGGCTGGACCTGGGCGCTTTCCATTGTCATCCTGGTCGTCCTCATGCGGCTGATCATGGTGCCGCTGTTTGTCAAGCAGATGCACACGACCAGGGCGATGTCCGCCCTGCAGCCGCAGATGGCAGCGCTGCGCAAGAAGTACGGGAACGACAAGCAGACGCTGAACCAGGAAATGATGAAGCTGTACCAGGAGGCGGGCGTCAACCCGCTGATGGGCTGCTTGCCGCTGCTGCTTCAGCTGCCGCTCTTCTTCTCCCTCTTCGAGGTGCTGAAGGCGATCGCTGCCTGGAAGCCCAACACCAAGCCGGCCTACGGCCTGCCCGAGCAGATGGTGGCGAACGCACACAGCGCGAACATCCT
>JASIGS010000454.1 GCA_030052355.1 Streptosporangiaceae bacterium
CTTCCCCGCAGCGACTCGACCCACTCTTCCGCGCTCCGGCCCGCCCAGTTGGCAGCAGATGCCGTCACCAGCCTGGTGACCAGCAAGCCCAGCTGGCCTATTGGCACCCCGACCAGCTTGCCGTCGCGCACGACGTGGGCGCCGCGCAGTGGCGGTCGGTGACCGCGGTGGGGCACCCCCAGGTCGTGCAGTATCCGCCAGGCCTCGCCGCCGACGCCGAGGGCGTGCGGCCCCTGGTTGAATCGGTAGCCGCTCAGTTCGTCGGTGCGGGCCCGGCCTCCCGCGGTTTGTGCCTCGACCACCACGACCGGCCGCCGGGCCCGGGCGGCGGTTGCCGCCGCCGTCAGCCCTGCCAGCCCCGCCCCGATGACCACCACGGTTTCCTTGTCGTGTTCTCGCATGCAAATACGACGCCGCCGCCTACGCCCCTGTGACATGGCGCCGGAAACCAGGCGACAACCGGCCCGGCTGCGACAGCGATCCTCACGGCCGCCGGTCGCCTTCCGCCGGACCGGCCGAATCCCACAGCGGGCGCAATGCCTCGGCCAGCCGTTCGTAATCCAGGATAGAAGAGCCGCCGAAAGCGCCTATCCGGTCGCTTTCCACGTCTAGCGTTCCTGCCACGTGCCCGTCGGCCAGGATCGGCACGATCAGCTCCGACGCAGAATCTCCCTGGTTGGCTAAGTACCGCGGGTCATGGGAGACGTCGTTGCTCAGCGCTGGCGCGCGGGTGCGTATGGCGTGGGCGGTGAGACCCTCGGTGACTGCAAACGACGGATAAGCCGGAGCGCCCGGCCCGCTCCAACCTTCGCAGGCCACCGCGGCGGCGGTGACCGTGTAGATCCCCACCCAGCGGACGCCTGTGGCCTGGCGGACCAGATCGGCCGCGCGCGTGGCCCGCTCCTGGCGTGATTCGCCGCCGCTAGCGACGGCGCCCAGCCGGGCAATCACAGAGTCGTCCATGGCCGAAAAATAGCGGAGTGTCCGCAGGCGAGTTACTAAGCGGCGGTGAAATCTGCCGGAGCCGGGATGCCGGGTTACCTCATGGGTGCCGGCTGACACTAATAGGCGTGGACCTTTCCGACGGTGATCTTGTCGAGCTGGCGCGCGGTGGTGACGCGGCGGCCTTCAGGTTGCTTGTCGAGCGTTACGGGGCGTCGGCGCGTTCCCGTGCGCTGCGGCTGTGCGGGGATCCGCACGACGCGGACGACATCGTGCAGGAGTCCCTTCTGCAGGCGTACCTGGCGCTGGACCGGCTGCAGGATCCAGATCGTTTCGCCGGCTGGCTGAGCGGCATCGTGCTGAACGTTCATCGCGCGAACAAGCGCCGGGCGCCGGTCATGCTGCTGGCGGAGTGGCCCGAGTGGCTGCAGCCGGCGTCGCAGCAGGGCGTGCCCTCGGCAGATGACCTGGACCGCGCCGACGCGCTCCGCGAGGCCATCGCGGTCCTGCCTGCCGGGCAGCGGCAGGCGGTCGAGATGTTCTACTACGCCGACCTGCCGTCCGCAGACATCGGTGAGTCAGCTGCCGCCGCAAAGACGCGCCTGCACAGAGCCCGGCGCCGGCTGCGGCAGCACATCGCGGCGAACCGTCCCGACCTGATCCCAGCTCTTTCAGCGAGGAAGATCATGATAACCGTCCGCATTGCGCATGCCGAGCCGCGACCCGGAAACCTCGGGGACGGGAGGTTCGCCCTTGACCACGTCCTGGTAGTCCTGGCCGACGAGGACGGGGGACGGGCGCTGCCACTGTGGCTGACCGCGTCCGATGGCTACTCGCTCTGGAAGCTAGCCGACCACGCCGACGGAGCGGCGGGACCGCCGGAGGAGGAGGACGTTACCGGGCGGCTCCTGCGCGCGGCCGGCGCGACCGTGACCGGTGTGGACATCGACGAGATCGGCTCGGAAGTCACCGCGGCCGTCATCCGCCTCAGCGGTCCGGCGGGTGCCAGCTCGGTGACGACACGGATTGGTCAGGGGCTGGCGGTCGCGGCAGCTACAGGCGCGCCGGTGCGGGTATCCGCCGCGCTGATGGACCGGCTCGCCCGGCCCGTGGCGGGCACCGACTCGCTGACCCCGTTCCTCGGATCGGAGCCCGCTGCGGCCAGCGTGCCGTCCCGGCCGCCGCGCAACGCCGGCCGGCTCCGATATGAGCCGCGCAACCTGACCTTCAGCGATGGCCTTGATGGCTGGGTGTTCGGCGGCAGTTTCCGGGAGGATCCCACCGGGTCGCACTGGCAGGACTATACGGCCGCAGCACAGGATCAGGCCGCTATCCTCGCGTCAGCGGTCGCGGAGCCGCGAGGCTCGGCCTTTCTGGGCCAGGCGATCTGGGCCGACGAGTACCGCAACTCGACTGTGCGGCTCCGCGCTGATGTCAGGGCGGAAGCTCTGGCAGCTGGGGCTGAGCTACACCTGCAGATCGTGCCCGGGAACGAGCCCGGCAACAGCGCTGATCGCCCAGTGGACCACGTCGTCGTCATAACGGATAGCCGTGACTGGTCCAGTTACGAGGTAACGGCCGCGATTCCCGGCGATGCCCGGGCCCTGCGGTTCGGGGTCACGTTGCGCGGCAGCGGCCAGATAGCCCTGCGCAGCGTGCAGCTGGCCCGCGGATGATCCAGACGCTGGATCTGGTCCGGCGTCGGCACGAGTCCCGAGCTCGCCACTCGCTGCTCGTCCGTCAGGTGGTGATGCGGTATCCGACGCCGGGGATGGTCTCGACGATGTCCGGCTCTCCGAGTTTTCGTCGCAGCCGTCCGATCGTGACGTGCACCGTCTTAGTGAACGGGTCGGCGTTCTCATCCCAGACTTGTTCGAGTAGGTCTTCGGCGCTGAGTACACCCGGTGCTGCCTTCATGAGCGCTTCGAGCAGAGCGAACTCCTTGGCCGAGAGCTCTCGTGGCTGGCCATTCCGGGTGACGACGCGACGGAGTGGGTCCAGCTCGATTCCTGCCTGGCGCAACACCCGGGGATGAGCGGTGGGCTTGCGGCGGGCGAGGCCACGAACCCGGAGCACGAGTTCGGGGAAGTGGAACGGCTTGGACAGGTAGTCGTCGGCTCCGATCCCAAGACCGGCCACCCGGTCGCCGGGCCTGTCTGCAGCGGTCAGCATCAGGACCATGGCCGGATCGGCTCCCTCGGTGATCATCCGGCAGATCGTGTCCCCGTGCAGGCCGGGGAGGTCACGATCGAGGACGACTACGTCGTAGCGATTCAGCTGCAGCTTGGCGGCGGCGTCCAGGCCGTCGTAGGCGACGTCGACGGCCATGGCCTGGTCTCGCAGGCCCTCGGCGATGTCGTCGGCGAGCCGCCGGACGTCCTCGACCACGAGCACCCTCACCGCGGCGCTCCGTCAGGGTTAGCAGGGTGTGCCCGAGGCAGTTCGATCCATACGCGCAGGCCACCTCCGGGTGCTGCCTGCAGGTCGAGCGTGCCTCGATGGGCGGCCACAATGGCCCCGACGATAGAAAGCCCAAGTCCGACCCCGTCGGCAGAGCGGGTTCGCGCCGTGCCGAGGCGCTTGAAGGGCTGCGCCAGCTGCGCGGCCTCGTCGGGGTCAAGCACAGGACCGCCGTTCTCGATGATGAGACGGGCAGCACAGGCGTCGGATTCGGTACTGACGTCGATGAAGCCGCCTGGCTGATTGTGGCGAATGGCGTTGCCGACGAGGTTGGCCATCATCCGGGCCAGTAGAGTCTCGCTCCCGAGCACATCAGCGTCATCCAGTTGCAGTCGTAGGGCGAGACCCGCGGTATCTGCTTCCCGGGCGTCCAATGCCGCGGACACGACCTGCGGCAGGCAGACCGTGGTGAGATCGGTCATCACGCCCCGCTGGGCGCGGGCGAGCACGAGGAAGCTCTCGACGAGGCGGTCTGCCTGGTCGAGTCCCTCACGGACCTTGCCGGCCAGCACGGACGCGTCCTCCGACACCGGCGGGGCCTTTGCCTGGGCTACGTCCAGCGAGGTGCGCATCATGGCGAGCGGGGTGCGCAACTCGTGGGATGCGCTGGCGACAAAGTTCCGCTGGGCGTCAAAGGCACCTTCTAGTCGTGCCAGGAGTTCGTCGATGGTGTCGCCCAGCTCCGTCAGCTCGTCAAGCGGTCCCGGCAGCGTGAGCCGCTGGTGCAGGTTCTCTTCCGAGATCTGCCGGGTCTTCGACGTGATGACCTGCAGCGGGCGCAGCACGCGTCCGGCCATGAGCCACCCCAGCCAGATCGACAGCACCGCCACGACAATGAGCGCGATGCCGGACCGGATCAGAAGATCATGCAGAAAAGCGTTCCGATCCGCGACCGCCTCGGCGTACATGGCAAGCACGCTGCAGCATGGCTGGGAGCTTCGCGCCGGGCCGTCTCCCGACGGGGGGAGAAGTCTCGTCAGGGGAAGGCCGGCAACCAGCAGGTAGGTGATAGCGAGCAGCGCCGCGCCACAGACCAGGAATAGCCCCCCGTAGAGGGCAGTGAGGCGCAGCCGCACGGTGCGCCTGGGCATGACACCACCAGCCAGGTGCTCGCCGAGGCTGGCCAGAGCGCGAGCGGGCATCCTCAGGACCAGCCGCAGGCGTGATCCGGCCGCGGAGCCGGAGGTGCCATGCACCACGGTGCCGCTCCCGCCGACCCGCGGCCCCCGACGTCCCTTTGTGACGACGCTGCGGTCCATCTCACCTTTCCTATTCAACGGGCGCTCACTGGATACCCGGCATCCCGCGGTCCCAGGACCCCAGGATGCGGAACGCCAGGTAACAGGGCGGTAACAGGCTCTGTTGACCCACGTTTACCGCCGCCGCCGTAGAACTGCCTCGGTAACCGATCTCAAGGAGGAGGGAGGACGACATGTCCTCATCACTCACCACGGCACTCACCGGCAAGACCAGACCCCGGCTACGGCTCCGGCGAGATGGAGTGCTGACTGCCGTGGCCATCGCCGTGGTCTTCTGCGCTGCCGCCTGCGGCGGATCAGGCGCCGACTCGTCGGCGTCGCAATCGGATGGCAATGCCGACCCGGCTCACCTGAGCGCCGAGAATTCTGTCGCGTACGCCGACTGCATGCGCGCCCACGGCGTGCCCAACTTCCCCGATCCCGGCAGCGGCAGCAGCGGCGGCGCCGGCATCGACATGGCTTCCCCGACCTTCAGGTCCGCTCAGGCGAAGTGCGCCAAGCTGTCGGGCTTGGGCGTTGTCAAGACGACGGCCACTGAGCAGCAGATCAGGCAGGCGGTCCAGTCCTCTGACTGCTTGCGCGATCACGGCTACCCGGACTTCCCGGACCCGATCGTCACCTCCACGCCACCGGCGCCTCCCAGTGAGCCGCCAGCGCAGGGGCCGAGCGGCAGCGGTGGGTCGACTTTCTACGGCAACGGGATCCTGTTCAAAGTTCCCGGCTCGATCAACACGTCCTCGCCGGCCTTCCAGAAAGTGGCGAAGGCCTGCAACTCCCCGCTCTACGTGCCGGGCGGTGACTCAGGTTGAACAGCACCGACGCACGTGAGCAGGCGAGCGGGCAAGGGATGCCCGAACAGGCGCCGCCCGCAGGAGCCGGGCATGACAGGGCGCCGGTGCCGACGCTGGGCGGGGAGTCCGCGGCAGACAGGCCCGTGGCCGGTGACGTGGCGCTGGCTGGGTACCGCCGCCCGCGGCGGCGCGGTTGGGCAGCGGCCGTTGTGGTGGCCGTGCTAGCGGCGGCCGGGGTGACAGGGGCCGATGCGGCGGGCGTGTTCCGCCCGGCCAGGCCGGCGGTGAGCAGCAGCGGTTATGCCACCGGCACGGCCACGGTGACGCGGGGATCGCTGACCGGGCAGACGCAGGAGAACGGGACGCTCGGCGACGCCGGCTCGTACACGGTGCTGGTGCCGGCCTCGTCGGGCTCTGGCGGCGGGTCGGCGGGGGCCACGCCGTCGGGGTCGGCAGCGGGCACGTTCACCTGGCTGCCGTCGGCCGGGGAGACCATCCGCCAGGGCCAGTCGATCTACCAGGTCAACGGCACCCAGGTCGTGCTGCTATATGGCAGCGTCCCGGCGTACCGGACCCTGTCGGAAGGGATGACCGGCACGGACGTGACGCAGCTGAACGCTGACCTGGTCACGCTCGGCTACACCACCGCCGCAGCGCTGGGACCGCGGTCGGGCTGGGATTACTTCAGCGCCGAGACCGCCCAAGCGCTGGATCTGCTGCAGGCGCACCTGGGGCTGAGCGTGACGGGGACGCTGCCGCTGGGTCAGGCGGTGTTCCTGCCGGGGGCGATCCAGGTGACCGGGCTGGGCGCCGGCGCTGTGCCGGGCGGCGCGGCGACAGCCGGGTCAACGGTGCTGACCGCCAGCTCGCTAACCCCGGTAGTAACG
>JASIGS010000050.1 GCA_030052355.1 Streptosporangiaceae bacterium
GGTCAAAGAAGGCAAAGGCTCCTGCCGGGTACCGGACTCCAAGCTGCCGCCGGGCACGGTGACGGTCATCGCCACCTACCGAGGCGACGCCGGCTTCAGCCGGTCGGCGTCGACGGCCAAGTCGTTCACCGTGACGAAGTGAGCACGCCGTCGGCCGGGACGTTTGTCCCGGCCGACGGGGATGTCCGGCCCTGCCCACTGTCACAGGCGCGCAGGACACTTGGACCATGTCGACGAAGTTCGAGCACCCGAGCTACATGGACACGCCCGGCCGCGCCGCTTCCCGGAGCTGGCCGCAGCAGCCGGAGCGCGAAGCACTGTCCCGGCCACCCCGCCGCTACCCCGACCGCGCGTGCTGCTGCTCGGCCGCGCCCGCCGTGGTCGCGGTGATCCCGCCAGCAAACGGCAGGCGTGAACCGACGGAGCTGCTGCTCTGCGGGCACCACTACCGGACCTCGAAGTCGGCTCTCGAGGCGGCCGGTGCCACCCTGCTCGACCTGCGCGGTTACCCGCTCTTCGGCAAGATGTGGCCAGAGCTTCGGGGGTCTCGCTGACCTCGCGGCAGCAGGCTGCCGGCTCCATGAATTGGTCAAAAGCGATGCGGGTCACCCGAGTGAACGCCGATACTCTGCCGTGTGATTGGCGAGGGCTTCGGCGACGGGCTGGCTGCCGCGCAGAGCGGCGATGAGCAGGCATTCGCACGGTTGTGGCAGGACACGAACCCCTCCTTACTGCGTTATCTGCGGGTCATCGCACCGGACGTCGCCGAGGATGTCGCGGCCGAGACGTGGCTGCGGGTGCTGCGGGGGCTGAGAGGCTTCCGCGGCGACGAGCAGGCATGGCGGGCGTGGGTGTTCACGATCTGCCGCCGGCTCGTCATCGACGAGCGACGCCGGTCCAAGGGCCGGACCATCGGGCTGAGCGAGGTCCCGGCGGCCGAACTCGGTACCGCTCCCGATTGCGCTGACGAAGCGATCGAGCACCTGAGCACTCGGTCGGCGCTCGCGATGGTGGCAGCGCTGCCTCCGCTTCAGGCGGAAGTGATCTTGCTTCGGGTTGTGGCCGGACTGGAGACTGAGGCGGTCGCCCGGCTCATCGGGCGCAGCCCGGGAGCGGTGCGGGTGACCGCCCATCGGGGCCTCAAGCGGCTCGCGGAGATCGCGGCTGAGGCCGGTGTAACGCTATGACGGACTTTCACGTTCCGGACAGTGACATGCCGAACTTTCCATGGCCGGGACGCCGGGACGCATCCGCAGAGGACGCGGCCCTGGCAGCGATGCTCTCAAATAGCGGGGAGCCTGAGGCTCTGAGCGCATCGCTACGGCCAGCTGCGGACGTACTGGCTGCGCTGCGAGCCCGGCCCTCGGGCGACGAGCTAGCCGGCCTGCCTGCGGCAATGGCCGAGTTCCGGGCTCGGATCGGCGTGTCGGACCGTCCCCTGCCAACCCGCCGTAGGAGGCATTCTGTGCTTGGTCCGATACTGTCCGCTAAAGCCGCAGCCGCGGCCGCAGCCGTCGTGGTCGTCATCGGTGGCGTCGCCACCGCGGCCTACGCCGGCGCGCTACCTGGCACCTTCCAAACGGCCGCCCATCGGATGATCGGGGCGCCTGCCGAGCACCACGCGGCAGGGTCGGCCAGTCCTTCGCCAAGCAGCACGGCCGCGAAGAAGGCGGCCCATCGCCGCCGCCATCACGCCCGGCACTTCTTCTGTGTGCCTGCCCCGCACCCGTCGAAGTCGGCGAGCCCGTCGCCATCCATGAGCACGAGCCCGGCAACGAGCGCGAGCCCGTCGCCCTCGGCGAGCCCGACCAAGCGGCCGAAGCGCCACTTCCCGACGTGCGTGGTGTGCCCGAAGCCGACCACCAGCGCGAGCCCGTCGCCGTCCACCAGCAGTTCGTCCTCTGCGAGCACAAGCTCGAAGCACGTGACTTACTGCCAGCCGTTCCCGCACCCGGCCAAGAAGCCGCGCGCGCACAAGCAGCACCAGAAGCCGGTGAAGTTCCGCAAGCACCATGCGCGCAAGCGCAGCGTGCGCAAGCCGTTCCCGCACCCGACCCACTCACCGCAGCCGCAGCCGAGCCCCTCGGCTTCGACCTCTCCGGCGATGAACTGACCGGGCGGCGCTTGCCGGATTAGATGGTCCCCGAACGGCGGGCCCGGGTCGAAGGACCCGGGCCCGCCGTTTCGTGCCTCCGCAGGCCTGGTTAGGCCGGCCCGCCAGCCGTGCTGAAGCCGATCGTCTCGCCCGCGAGCGCGAGCGTGTCCTCGCACGCGAACCCCGCCCCCGACGGTCCGGTCTCGAACCCGGCGAGCGCCCCGGCGACAGCGTCGAGCGACCACATCCCGTCTGCCGAGCCATGCTCTCTTGCCAGGAACGACGCGCGGATCCTCGGCGGCTCGAGCACCGCGACCACCCCGCCGTGCACGACGAACACCTCGCCGTTGATCTTGTCTGCAGCGGGGCTCGCGAGGTAGGTCACCAGCGGCGCCACGTGCTCCGGCGCGAGCGGGTCGGGCCC
>JASIGS010000051.1 GCA_030052355.1 Streptosporangiaceae bacterium
GGACCCATGCGGGGCCGAGCGAATTCCTAACGAAGCTCATGCGATGCCCGCGTGTGCTGAGCCGACAACTCGCGGCGCCCGGGCGATTACGAGGCTTCGGGCGCGGCTAATCGATCTTCGGCAGAACCGTGGGTGGGGAGTTCTGACGGTGATAGCCGTCAGAACTCCCCACCCACGCGACGCTAAAAGCGGACTAACCGGCCCCTAAGGCCCATGCCGCCGACGGGCGCCGGTCAAGAACGCGCGAACCACATCAGCTAGGCCTGGAGATCAGCCAGGATCTCGCGGAGTCTGGCCAGGCTGGCAGCGATCCACGGCAGCCGCACGGGGTCGTCGGATGTCAGCGCCTGCTCGCGCTGCTCGTCGGATTCCCCGTACAGCAGCCCGGTGGCCAGCCGCAACCGCAGCGACTGGCGGCTCTCCCCGAACGCGCTGCCTGCCAGCGTGCCCATGCCGTACCTGTCGAGCAGCAGCGCGGCGAGCCCAGAACCGGTGCTGACGCCAAACCTGCGCTCGAGGTGCGCCCGCAACGGGGCGAAGTCCGGGTACAGGTAGAACGCAGCCTGCGGAGGCGGGACGTTGAGCCCGGCTGCGGCGCACACGCGCCCAGCGGCCTGGCACACGGCGGCGTGCAGCGACCGGCTCCGCCGCACCCGGTCCACCAGCTCCTGCGGCTCTCGCAGGGCGACGGCCGCGGCGTGCTGGACGGGCCCGGCCGCGGCAGACCAGATCTCGCTGGCGATGCCGAGCAGCCTTTCGCGCAGCAGCGACCCGATCCGGCCGTCCGGCATCCTGGCGACCCCGATCCGCCAGCCGCCGACCGAGAGCGACTTGCTCAGGGCGGTCGTCACGACGGTCCGGTCGGGAGCGACCAACGCCGGGCTCAGGAACGGCGCGGCGGGGTCGTGCACCAGGTCGCGGTAGATCTCGTCGCTGATGATGACCAGGTCGTGCTTCTGCGCGACCGCGCACATCTCGCGAACAGCGCTGGGGTTCGTCAGCCGCCCGGTGGGATTGTCGGGCAGCGTCACGAGCACGGCACCGATGCGGCGCCCGGCAAGCCGGCTCGCCGTGACCGCGCGGTCAAGCTCACCAGGGTCGCAGACGCCGCCCTGACCCGGGACCGCGGCGACAAAGTGCGGGGCAGCCCCGATCAGCCGGGTCTGCGCTGCATAGCTCACCCAGCTCGGCTGGGGCACCGCCACGTCGGTGTCGATGGCCAGCAGCAGCCCGTAGAGCAGGGACTTGCTGCCGGGCCCGGCGACTACCGCCTCCGGGTTGGTCGGCAGCGCGCGCCTGGCCCAGTAGCCGGCCGCTGCTTCCCGCAGCCGCACGTCCCCCGCGACCGGCCCGTAGCCGCCGCGCGCCGCGGCCCTCGCGAGCTCCGCCCTCAGCATCGGGTGTACCGGAAGCCCTGACTCGCCGAAAGCGAGCGGCAGCACCGGTTCTCCGCGTTGCCTCCGGATGGCCAGCGCCTCGTTGGCGGCCAGCGTGGCGGATACCGGCACGGCGGCCGCTGCTCCGGGAGTCGTCGAGCGCACCGACGCCCCGCCGGGAGGGGAGGAGAGCCTGCCGGGCAATGCACGGGAGCGGGGCGGGAGGGTGTCGGAGGGGTCGGTCAGGGTGCCGGGGCCAGCCCAGGGCATTGGTCATGCTCCTTGCTGCGGGGCAAGAGCTTCTGCGTGTGCTATCGCTTTTGTCTTAAGGACTTGTGTAGGTTACTTCCAGTTATGGCCCTGACCAGCCCCTCTAAGGTAAAGCGTTAGAAAAATCGGAGATGTCTGTCGCAAAGCATCAGTGTTGCTGATGCTCGTGCCGAGTCGGCTTATGCTGGCCCGGTGCTCGATGTTCACCGGCTGAGGCTGCTGCTCGAGTTCGCAGAGCGCGGCACGATCGCCTCGACGGCAGCAGCACTCGGTTACACGCCCTCGGCTGTGTCGCAGCAACTCGCTGCCCTCGAGCGCGAGGTCGGTACGCCGTTGCTTGACCGCACGCCGCGTGCCGCCCGGCTGACCGACGCTGGCCGGCGGCTTGCCGCGAGGGCGGCCGAGATCCTGGCCATGATCGAGGCCGCCGAGGCGGACCTGGCTGCGCCCGAGCCGGCCGGACGGGTGGCTCTCACCGCGTTCCCGACGGCAGCCGTGGCGTTCGCCCCGGCGCTGACGCGTACGGCCCGCGAGCACCCTGGACTGAGCGTGGTCCTGCGGCAGGCTTCGGGGCGCGAGGTGCTGAGGCTGGTGCGCGCCGGCCGGGTGGACGTCGCCATCGTGGACGACTGGACCGGCCGGCTGGCCGACGGCCAGAGCCCACCGCTGAGCTTCTTCCCGTTGGTCACCGATCCGCTCGTGCTCGTCGTGCCGCGCGGCCACTGGGCCGGCGATCAGGACGTCCCGGTGTCGCTGCGCAGACTCCGGGACGAACCGTGGCTGGCGCCCCCCGTCGGCGAGGCATCACGCGGCGGCGTGGACCAGGTGCTCGCGGCAGCGGGCGGCGTGGCCGAGGCGCCGTCGGAGTTCGAGGGGCTGGCCACGATCCTGAGCCTGGTGGCCAGGGGCATCGGCGTCGCCATCATGCCGCGGCTCGCGCTGGCGGCGGGGGAGGGCCGGGTGGTGGTCCGCGATCTGCCCGGCACCAGCCCGGTCAGGGATATCTACGCCGTGGCCAGGGAGTCCTCGCTGCACAGGCCGGCCGTGGCCGTGATCATCAAGGCGCTGACCGCGGCCGCGCGCAACCTGCCAGGTACTGCTGCCAAGGCTGCTGACTGAGCCAGCCGGCCCGCTGGTCAAGGCAACTCACCAGCGGCTGCTGGCGCCAGGTGGGCTAAGCGTCGCGCTCGATCGGGCACGTCATGCACCGCGGCCCGCCGCGGCCCCTGCCGAGTTCGCCACCGCGGATCGCGATGACCTCGATGCCGTTATCGCGCAGATAGGTGTTGGTTGTCACGTTCCGCTCGTAGGCGACGACCCGGCCGGGCGAGATCGCCAGCACGTTGCAGCCGTCGTCCCACTGCTCGCGCTTGGCCGAGTGCACGTCCTGCCTAGCGGTCAGGACCGTGATCGCGGGTAGCCCGAGTGCCCCGGCGATGGCCTCGTGCATCTGCTCGGGCAAGTGCTCGGTGACCTTCAGGTCGCTGCGCCCGGTGCCGGGCTCGACAGTGTAGGAAGGCAGCATGCCCATGCCGGCGTACTTCACGAACACGCCATAGTCGGCCATCGTCAGCACGGTATCCAGGTGCATGAATGCGCGCGCCTTCGGCATGTCAACGGCGAGCACGCAGGAGGCCGCGCCGGAGGAGAACAACCGGTGCGCGAGCATCTCGACGGACTGCGGCTGGGTGCGCTCGCTCATGCCGACCAGGACAGCGCCACGCCCGAGCACCAGGACGTCGCCGCCTTCGAGTGACGCAGGGGCGCTGTCCGCGCCGTGGTACCAGACCTCGAAGCCGGCCTCGGCGAACATCGGATGCCACCGGTAGATGGCCTCGTCGTACACCGTTTCCCGCATCCGGGCGCGCTTGCGCATCGCGTTGACCGACACGCCGTGGTAGATCCAGCAGCTGGTGTCACGCTGGTAGAGCAGGTTGGGCAGCGGGGCCAGCACGAAGTCGTCAGGATCTAGCGAGCGGAAAGCGATGCTGCGCGGCTCCGGTGCGAGGTCGCTGAATTCGCGCCTGGTAATCCCGCCTATCAGGAACGACGTGAGTTCGGCCGGCTCCAGGTCGGAAAGTGCGCGGCGCAGGCCCTCGACCGCAAGCGGGCCGTGCAGGCGGTAGTCGAAGACCCGGTCGAGCACGTAGTTCCTGGCCTCCTCGATGGCCAGGGTCTGCTCGAGCAGATCACCGAAGTAGTGCACGGTGACGCCGCTGGCGCGGAGGGTGGCGGCGAACTCGTCGTGCTCGGCCTGCGCCTGCGTGACCCACAGCAAGTCGTCGAAGAGCAGGTCGGCGGCGTTCTCCGGGGTAAGCCGCTTCAGCTCGAGACCTGGGCGGTGCACGACGACCTGCTGTAGCTGGCCGACTTCCGAGTCCACTCCGAACAACGTTCCTCACCTGTCCCTGGCCAGGCGGCCCGGGGGTCCCGGGCTATGCTTCCGCCGTGAATCTGGATCTTTCCCAGCCCGCGCCCGAGTTGACCGCTCAGATTGTCGACATCGAGTCGGTCAGCGGGAACGAGCGGCCGCTCGCCGACGCCATCGCCAGCGCACTGACGGGCCTGCCGTACCTGTCGGTGCACCGGGACGGTAACGCGATCGTGGCACGTACGAGCTTCGGCCGTGCCGAGAGGGTCGTGCTCGCTGGCCACATCGACACGGTTCCGGTGGCCGGAAACCTGCCGTCACGCCTGGA
>JASIGS010000455.1 GCA_030052355.1 Streptosporangiaceae bacterium
GGCCACCACGGCCGCGCTCTTCGAGACGGCTTTCGGATCCACGCGGGACGCGGCGCGGATCTCGGTGCTCGAGAGGCTCCTGCTCGCGCAGGCATTCGCGGCTGAACTGGCCGACGCCCTCGCGCCTGCGCTCGCCGAGCAGCTTGCGCCACGGCTACTGAAGTCCCTGGAGATGTACACGACGACTCAGGCACCGAGCAAGAAACCGGCGTCAGCCACCAGGTCCAGCAGCCAGGCGAGGAAGCAAGCCGCCAAGTGACCCGGGCGCATCCGGACCGTTAGTGCCGTTCGGGCAAGCCGTGCGGGAGACTCGGTGTTGCGACCTAGAGCAAGATCGATTCCCAGAAGCCGCACTTGTGGAACGTGTAGAACGTGGCGAATGCCTCGGGCTTGGTCTTGCTGGGCACTAGCTCCTGGATCGATCCCGTGAAGCTTGTCCAGCGCGGCCAGTGCGGTGCCTTCCCCGGTCCGCCGTTCGGGTTGCCGGTCGCCGCGAACCGGGTCCAGTAGCGGATCATCAGGTCAGACAGCTCGAGCTGGGCACGCGTGAACGGCGGGACCGTGTCGAGCAGCGGGATCCGCTGAAACACGTACTGCAGTTCGGTGCTGTGCGCCGCGCCGAGCGGGAAGCTGAACTTGATCCCGAAGTCGTTCGGCGGGTCCGGGTCGCTGAACTCGTAAGCGTAGACGCCGCTGTGCGAGGTCAGCGAGTCGGCGTACAGCGCCGGGCAGCTGAAGTCGGCATCGGTGAACACCGCCGCGTAGGCAAGATCGGGAGACGGGTACTTCTTCAGCGGGTACTCGGTCAGTATCCGCTTGGCGTCCGCGGTGCCGAACTGTGCTGCGAGCACCGTCGGATACTGTGCCTTGGTCAGCGGATGGCCCTCGCCAATGTCGAACTCGAAGCCGACGAAGAACCGCCCCTCGTCCCGGTTGGTGCCCTGCAGCAACGGCACGTGCTGGTACTTCCCGGTCACGAAGGCCGAGAGCGCCGACACCGGCAGCGCCGGGCCGCCGGTGACCGGTCCCCAGCTGACGTTCGCGGCCGCCTTGAGTATCGCCGGAACCGGCTTGGCGCGCAGGCACGCCAGCTGGGTAGCGGTCTTGCTGCAGCCGAGGCTGGCCGCGAACGCGGCGCCGGCCGCGTCGGCCTGAGCAACGGTCTCCGTCTCCCCCAGGCAGCCGCTCTCCGCGATCGCGCGCTGGAACAGGCCGCGTGCGGTCGGCGAGGCCATGTTGTCGCACACGCTGGCACCGCCGGCGGATTCGCCGAAGATGGTGACGTCATGCGGGTTGCCGCCGAACGCCTTCGCGTTGGCGCGCACCCAGCGCAGCGCGGCTTGCTGGTCCATGAGCCCAAAGTTGCCGCGGTCCGCCCCGAGTGACGGCAGCGCGAGGAAGCCGAACGCGTTCAGCCGGTAGTTGATCGTCACGACGATGACGTGGCCCTTTTCAGCGATCACCTTGCCGTCGTAGATCGACCCCGCGCCGCCGGTGAAGCCGCCGCCGTGGATCCAGACCATCACCGGCAGCGAGCCGCGGGTGACCGTCTTGGGTGTGTAGATGTTCAGGTAAAGGCAGTTCTCGAAGTCGGAAGTGACCGGCACGCCGGTATCCAGCGCCCCGGTCTGCGCGCAGTCGTGACCCGCTTTCTGCGCATTCTTGATGCCCTTCCACGGCTTGGCCGGCTGCGGCGGGCGCCAGCGCAGCTTGCCCAGTGGCGGCGCGGCGTACGGGATGCCAAGGAACTCGCGGGCAGCGCCGACGTACTTGCCGCGGACCCGGCCGTCGCGAGTCCTGACGATCAGTGGCAGTGGTCCGGAGTCGGTCGTGACGGCGCTGACCCGGGAGGCGGCCCCAGCAGCCCCCGCGAACGCTGCGCCGGACGGGACGAGACCGACGAGACCGGCCGCGAGAACTCCGGCACTGATGGCTGATAAAAGGCGCGCCGCCGACATGAGAGGCCTCCGGTGAAACGAGCGGCCGAGCACTACTCATCAGTAGCTTCGTACCGTGCGCCGCGGGCCGTCAAGATGCCATCAGCAGCCAGTGCGCCGTTCACGCTGACTCGGTCACGATCTGGCCACCATTAGCGGTAAAGGCTTAACCGGCGCACATATCCGCAGGTGCTCGCGGGAAGACAGCAACTGGCGGTTACTTTCCAGAGTCATAAACCGCGGGGGTGCGGAAATGAGCGACGCGAACAACCCGGCCGGCGACGGCCGCACCGAAGAGGCGCAGGGTGAACCCGCGAGCCGGACGCGGCGCGCATTTCTCGCCGGCGCCGGCGCGGTCGGCGCCGGCGCGGTGGCCGCCAGTTATCTAGGCTCGGTGAGTCAGGCGCACGCGGCGGCAAGGGCCGCCCGCCTCGTCTCGGCCAACCGGCCAACCTGGCTGGCCGGGCCGCTGACCACGCCGACCGCGGCCGACTGGGCCGCGCTGCAAAAGGCAATTTCCACCCACCACCTGGTGCGTCCAGGCCAGAAGGGATACAGCGAGGCGAAGGAACTGTTCGAGCCGCAGTTCGACTCGCTCCAGCCGGCCGGCATCGCCTATTGCAAGTACCCGGGCGACGTCGCCGACTGCCTCAGCTTCGTCACCAAGTTCAAGATGCCCGTCCGTGCACGCTCTGGCGGACACAGCTACGCGGGCTGGTCCAGCGTCAACGGCGGTCTCATCGTCGACGTGTCGGACATGAACTCGTTCAAGGTAGGCAAGGGCACCGTGCAGGTCGGTTCGGGCATCTCCCTGCTCGACTTTTACGCGAATCTCGCCGGGCACGGCCTTGCCGTTCCGGGCGGATCGTGCCCGACGGTCGGCATCGCCGGCCTCGCGCTCGGTGGCGGCGTCGGCGTGCTGTCCAGAATCTACGGCGTGACCTGCGACAACATGGAAGCCGTCCAGGTCGTGACCGCCAACGGCCACATTCTCAACTGTGACCCGAGTAATGACAGCGACCTGCTGTGGGCCAGCCAGGGCGGCGGTGGCGGCAACTTCGGCGTGACCACCTCGTTCACCTTCAGGACGCACGCACTCAGGAGCCTGCTGACCTTCTACCTCACCTGGCCGTGGTCGCAGGCCGCCCGGGTGGTCGCCGGCTGGCAGTCCTGGGCGCCGTTCGCGCCGGACGCGGTGTGGTCCAACATGCACCTGGCTGCCTCCCCCGGCGGCGCACCTCTCATCAGCGTCGGCGGAACGTACGTCGGGTCGACGGGCGCCCTGGACGCGGAGCTGACAGACCTGTACCGCAAGGTCGGGGTCGGGCCGTCGTCTCACTACGTCGTATCGCGGTCCTTCCTGAACGCGATGCTCTACGAGGCTGGCTGCGAGACCGTCGGGCTGAAGGTGTGCCACACCGGTCCTGGTGGTGTACTGCCCAGGGTCCCCTCGTACGCGAAGTCGGACTTCTTCACCCGCAAGCTCGACTCGGCCGGAATCCGGACGATGCTGGCCGGCATCGAGAAGCTGTCATCCGTCCGCGGCGCCTCCGGCGGTTCGGGGACCATCGCGCTCGATGCCTGCGGCGGGGCGATCAACCGGGTGAAGCCGTCCGCGACGGCCTTCGTGCACCGCGACTCGCTCTACCTGGCCCAGTACTCGACCGTCTGGACCTGGCCTGGGTCGAGCGTGGGCGTGCGGAACCAGCATGACTGGTTGCTCGCGTACTACAAGTCGCTGCACCCCTACGCCAGCGGGCAGGCCTACCAGAACTACATAGACCCCGACCTGACCGACTGGGAGGACGCCTACTACGGCGGAAACTACAAGCGGCTGCAGCAGATCAAGGCCAAGTACGACCCGAAGGACCTGTTCACGTTCCCGCAGTCGATCCGGCCGAGCTGACCACCCTGTCGATCTCGGCGAGCACGGCCCGGCGGGTTGCCTCGTCGCAGAACGCGGCCCGTGCTCCGGTCCGCGCGATCTCGGCGAGCTCGGCGGTACCGAGGCCGAACGACCGGTGGCACAACAGGTACTCGCCGTTCAGGTTCGCGCCGAACATGCCAGGGTCGTCTGTCCCCAGGGTGACGGGGACGCCGGCGGCCAGCAGCTCCGGCAGCGGGTGCTCGCGCAGCGAAGCGACAGCGCCGGTGCAGACGTTGGAGGTCGGGCACACCTCGAGCGTGATGCCACTGTCGGCCAGGTGAGCGAGCAGCGCGGGATCTGCGGCGGCAGCGATGCCGTGCCCGACCCGCTCGGCGCGCAGGTCGCGCACCGCCGCCCAGACCTCGGCCGGCCCGACGGTCTCTCCGGCATGCGGAACGCAGTGCAAGCCGGCGTCGCGGGCCGCCCGGAAGACCGGCGCGAAGTCCGCCCGGCGCACTCCTTCTTCCGGTCCGGCCAGGCCGAAGCCAACGATCCCAGCCGTTTCGTACCGTGCCGCGAACCCGACGGTCTCCTCGGCGGCGCCGAGCGCAGCGTCACAATTGACGATCCAGCCCAGTTCGACGCCGTGCCTCTGGCTGGCAGCGAGCCGGCCCTCTGCGAGCGCCTGCGCTAGCTCCTCGAAGCCGATCCCCGCCGCGCGCTGAGACTGCGGCGTCAGCTGCACCTCGGCGTACCTGACCTGGCAGCGGGCCAGCTCCCCAGCCAGGCCATCGATGAGGGTCACGACGTCGCCGCCGGTCCTGACGAGCCTGGCCACCTGCTGGTAGACGGCGAGGAAGTGCGGGAACCCGGTGAACTCGTAGAACTTGAGCAGGTCGTCGCGTCCGGTCGGGACGCCGGCATCCGGATGCCTGCGGGCCAGCGCTAAGACGGTCTCCGGGGACGCGGACCCGACCAGGTGCAGGTGCAGCTCGACCTTGGGCAGGGCGGCGACGAAGCCGGCCATGTCGGCGGGAGGCATCGGGCAGCCTGCTATGCGACGCGGGTCGCTATCGGCGTGGGCAGCTCGACCGTCCGGCCGACCGTGCAGAGTCGGTCGTGTGACTGGCGCACCGCGTCGGGCAGCACCGCCCTGGCCTTGTCGCCGTCTGCTCCGGCGGGGAACGAGATCCGGTAGGTGATCTCGATGTTGGCGAGGTGGTTGCCGCCTTCGTCGCGGACCTTGTCGGCGTCGACCACGATCTGGAACCCGTCGGGCTCGGCCCGGCGCGCGGTCAGGGCGTCGACGTCGATGGCCGTGCAGCCACCGATCGCGATCAGCAGCAGCTCGGTCGGGGTGAACTCCTCGTTGTCCCCGGTGCCGAATGAGATCTTGCCGCCACGGGCGTTCACGGCCGCGAACCGGCCGGGCGCGACCCGCTCGACGGCGAGCGTCCGGTGCTTGGTGTCAGTCGCCATGTCGCCACGATGCCAGATTCCAGCCGCTGGCCGGCACGCGCCCCTGCGGCTCGCCGAGGCTGCGCAGTCAAGGCCGCGACCTGCAGCTACTATCGGACGAATGCGGGCCAATACGGGTCGCCTGAACCCGGCGCCTGTCGGCACCCGCCCCGGGACCGAGCCCGACACGGGCGGCATCCGGCAGAACCTGACCCTTTCCCCCCGGATGCAGGGCCTGCTCGCGCTGGCGGTCTACCTCGCGGGGTGGCTGTCGACTGCGGCACGGCCGCTCGTCGAGCACCTGGGATACGCGCAGCTGTTCCAGTCCAGCATGGACCCGAACCAGTTCGTCTGGGAGCTGCGCTGGTGGCCCTATGCCATCGCCCACGGGCTGGACCCGCTGTACTCCGCCCAGATCGGCGCGCCAGCTGGATATCAGCTCGCCTGGATGACGCTGGCCGCACCGCTCGGCCTGCTCGCCGCGCCGATCACGCTGGCGGCCGGACCGATCGTCTCGTTCAACCTGCTGGCTGCGATCGCGATGCCGGTGTCGGCGTGGGCCGCTTTCGTGTTGTGCCGCAGGCTCACGGAGCGGTTCTGGCCGTCGCTCGTGGGCGGCTTCATCTTCGGCTTCTCGGCCTACGAGTCGGCCCACATGGACGCCGGGCAGCTCGACATGGTGTTCAGTCTGCTGCTGCCGCTGATTGCCTACCTCGTGGTGCTGTGGCGGGACGAAGCCATCGGCTCGCGCACCTTCACCGGCCTGCTCGCGCTCGCGCTCGCGGCGCAGTTCTACCTGTTCCTTGAGACGTTCGCCGCCCTGACCGGGGTGCTGGTCATCGCGCTCGTGGTCAGCTACGCGCTGGCCGGGCGGCTCGGCCGGCCCGCCGTGGCCCGGCTGGGCCGCCTGGTCGGCCTGGCGTACCTGATCGCGCTCGCGCTGGCCGCTCCTTATCTCTGGGTAGCTCTGGCGCACGTGCCGCCGCCCTGGACCGGGAGCAGCCTCGACCTCGCCAACCTGGTCATCCCTGGTCATGACCACACGCTCACCCAGACCTACCTGGTGCACGCGGCGGCGGTGCCGGTCGCGGAGTCCGCCGAGGGATACATCGGCGTTCCGCTGCTGGTGATCGCCCTGGTGCTTGCGGTGTCGGCGTGGTCGAGCAGGCTGGTCAGGTTCCTGGCGGTCATGCTGATCGTCGTCATCGTCGCCGCGCTGGGACCGGTCGTGCACGTCGACGGAAGGCCGGTGCTGCGACTGCCGTGGGCCAGGGTGTGGACGTTGCCGCTGCTGCGCAACGCGTACCCGGACAGGCTGATGGTGTTCGCGTTCTTGATCTTGGCAGTGATGGCCGCGCTGTGGCTGTCACGGCCGGCGGCGCCGTGGGCGC
>JASIGS010000456.1 GCA_030052355.1 Streptosporangiaceae bacterium
GGCTCGCTCAGCTGGACGGTGGCGGCAGGCTTGTGCTCGGCGGGCTTGCGCTCGTCCGGCACCCAGAAGATCCAGTCAGCCGGCGCGGGCGGCCAGTCAGCCGGCGGGCTCCAGCCCGCCGGCGGCTGCCAGCCAGGAGGGGCATCCGGCCAGCCAGGAGCCGGGCGCCAGGTCAGCTTCTCATCGGCCACTGGTACATAGTGCAGCAACTCCGGCCGGCTGGCACGGGGAGGCCGCCTGGCTCGGACTGCACGGAGCACAGGCCGCATTCCGGCGGGCAGGCCAGGGACCGGGCTCGATGTTGCCCCATCGATCGATCAGGCAGCGGCGAACCAGCCGGTTCCTTCGAAGGTGTCTATAGTCGATGGATGCTGGATGTGACCAGGCTCCGGGTGCTCGTCGCCGTGGCCAGGCACGGCTCGGTGACCGCCGCCGCGCGCGAGCTCAACTACGCCCAGCCGTCGATCAGTCACCACATCGCGCGTCTCGAGGCAGAGACGGGCTCCCGGCTGCTCGAGCGCGTCGGCCGCGGCGTGCGGCTGACCGAAGCGGGCAGGCTGCTCGCCGAGCGGGCAGAGGAGATCATCGGCAGGCTCGACGCCGCCGAGGCGGAGCTCGCTGCGCACGTCGGCCTCAGCGGCGGACGGGTCAGGCTGGCCGCGTTCCCGTCCGCGCTCGGCACGCTGGTCCCCGCTGCCGCAGCGCGGATAGAGGCCGAGAAACCCGGCATAGAGCTGACGCTCACCGAAGCCGAGCCGCCGGAGGCGCTGCGCATGCTGCGGGCCGGCTATGTCGATGTCGCCCTCGTCTTCCTGCACTACCAGCCGGACCTCGACGTCGCGCCACCCGATCCCGCCGACGAGGGGTCCCGCGGCCGGCTCCTGCTCGACGAGCCCGTGTACCTGGTCACCGCCGCCGCCGAAGACGGCACGCCGCCGCCGGCCGACCTGGCAGCGCACTCCCGTAGCCGCTGGATCGCTGGCTGTGAACGCTGCCGCAGCTCGCTGCTCCGGCAGTGCGAGCACGCCGGGTTCACGCCGAGAATCGCGTTCACCACCGACGACTACGTCGCGGTGCAGGCGCTGGTGGCTGCGGGCCTGGGGGTGACCACCCTGCCCGGCCTGTGCCTGGCCGCCGCGCGGCACCCCGGCATCGCCGCTACCCCGCTGCCCGGCGCGCGCAGGCACGTGTTCGCCATGACCTACGGCGAGCCACCAGACCCCGCCGCGAGCACCCGGCTGATCGACGTGCTGGCCAAGGTGGCCAGCCCGCTATCTGGTCAGACGTAGCGGTAATGGCCAGCGTTGCTGCTGCCGCCGGCGGCCTTCACCGTGACGCTGACGCTCTTCGAGCCGGCCGGCGCGATCACGACGATCTTCGTTGGGCTGTGCGACTCGATCTTCGCGGTCTTCTTGCCGAAGCGCACGGTGAGGCGGCCGATGAAGTTCTTACCGATGATCGTGACCCGAGTGCCCTTCCTGCCCTTGGCCGGCGACAGCCTGGAGATTCTCGGGGCCGCGGCGTAGGTGTACTTGGTCGCGTGCGTCGCCCTGCTGACCGCCAGGTCCTCGACGTGCATCCTGATGACGACGGTCCCGGCTGACCGCGACGGCAGCCGCAGCGTGCACTTCCTCGAGCTGGTGCACTTCGCCGTGATGAAGTCCTTGCCGACGACGGCGATGTCCGCGCCAGCGATCGGCAGGAAGCCGTAGCCGGTGATCGTGACCGTGCGGGCGTGCCGCGCCCGCCCGATGGACGGCGACACGTGCGTGATGGCGGTGGTCCTGTTCCTGGTGGCGTACGCGTGGCACATCAGGGCGGCCAGGCCGGGGTAGTAGTCGCTCGCGCCTGCGGTGCTGTACCCGCTGACCACCGGTGTGCCGAGGCCGGACGCCATGTCGTAACCGCTCGTGGCCGGGTACAGCCCGCCCTTGTAGCCGCTGTGCTCGTAGTCGTTGTCGCCGGACGTGATGTCCGTGAGCGCCTCGCCGTAGGTATAGATGTAGCTCTTGTCGCTGGCCGCGATGCCGTACAGGGCCTCAGGCCTGACGCCCGCGTCCCCCGAGCGGTAATCCCGGCAGAACGGGGACGCGTCGATGATGGCGGCGACCGCGGCCCACAGCGGTGCCGCGGCGCTGGTCCCGCCGATCGGCGTCCACTTGCCGCGGTAGTAGATCGTGTAGCCGGTCAGCGGGTCGGCGTCCGCCGAGACGTCAGGGACCTGGCGCCGGTACGGCGCTCTGCTGCCGCACTCGGCCGCCTTCTTCGAGTGCTTGCCGATCAGGCCGGGGATGGCCGTCCGGTGCTGATAGGAGGGCATGCAGTGAAGAGACGACACCCCGCCGCCACCCGCACCGTCCTTCGGGTCGTTCCATACGGCCTGGCCAGGACTGGCGCTGACCAGCTCGGTGCCGCCGACGCCGACCACGTAGGGCTGGCTCGCCGGGTCGTCAACCGCGAGAACCGACTTCTTCGAGCCGCCTTGCCGGTAGCAGTCGGCAGATCCGGTGTCACCAGCGGCGGCGAATACCGTCTGTCCCTGGGCGGCCGCCTGCTCGAAGAGTGCAGTCTCGGCCTTTATCAACGCACGGCTCGCGTACGGTTCGCACGCGCCCCACGACGTCGATACCACCTTGTCCCGGTCCGCGTTCACGATCTCTGCGTAGGTCGGGTAGACGCTCCCGGCGACGTGGGGAGCCTGGTACACGTCGATGGTGGCGTCGGGCGCGAGCCCGGCGACGTCCTCGATGTCCAGGGCAGCTTCACCGACGCCCGCTCCGCTGCCCGCGCCGCCGTCCACCTTGAAGTAGCGCACGCGCGTGTGAATGCCGTAGCACTTCAGGTAGGCCGCGACGTCCGACTTCGAGTTCGGCTCGAACTCCACGAGCGCGACGCGCACGCCGTTTCCCTTGTCGCCGAGGCGGTACAGCGGAGTCATGCCGTAGCCCTCGGCGAAATCGTTGGCCGTCAGTGTGTCGTCGTCGTCTGCGGTGCGGGTCGCAGCCGAACACGGCTGCGGACCGACGGCGGCCCCGGCCGTCGGCCGCGCCGTCACGAACCGGCGGACCGCCGCACGGGACGCACCACGCGGCGTGGCCGTCGCGCTGCCCGGGCGCGCCGCCAGGCTCTGCGGGACCGTGAGATCGTCGAGGCCGAGCACCCCGCTCACGTACGGGGCCGCGGCGGCCGCGATCCGCGGCGGCGTCGTGTTCGCGTACGCGACCCGGCCGGTGGCCAGCCGGTACCGAGCCAGCGTGATGCCGAACGCGCGCTGCGCGGCGGCGGCGGTCGCCACGACCGGGATGGACAGCCGGTCGGAGCTCACCTGCCCAGGCTCCAGCCCGGCGGAGCGCAGCGCGGCATCGACGGCGGCTATCTGCGCGGTCGTGGCGCCAAACCTCGGGCCGAACTGGCCGGGACGAAGGAACTGGTCGAACAGCGGCGACCGCGGCTCGGACAAGCCGGCGATGAACGAGGTCAGCGCCGCCTGGTCAGGGACATTCAGCGTGACTTCCAGCTGCAGCTGCGTGGCGGCCGACAGCGGCCCGACGTACGCGGTGCCCGGCGGCAGCAGCGGGCGCGCGCCGACCCGTACCGGCGGCGGTGCCGCCGCGCCCTCGGCGACCGGGCTGACGGCTGCTAACAGGCCGCCGACACTCGCAACAGCGGCGATGACGGCGCAGCCCAGCCTGGACAGTCGCACGATTGGCACCACCTTTGGCGTGAAACCCCCGTGAATGTCACCGCCATGATCGCAGACCGGGTGTCAGATGCCCGTCAACTCGGCGATTGTTGTGCGCACCGGGGCTCGCGCGGCCGGCCGGAGCCAGTCAGATCTTCGTGCCCTGCTGAGCCCAGTAGGGATCGCGGAGCCGCCGCTTGAGCAGCTTGCCGCTGGGGTCGCGGGGTAGCTCGGCCACAAAGTCGATCGACTTCGGCCACTTCATCTTCGCCAGCCTGCCCTCCAGCCCCGCTAGTATCTCCGCGGCGAGTTCGCCGCCAGGCTCGACGCCAGGCGCCGGCTGCACGACTGCCTTGATCTGCTCACCCCACTCGTCATCCGGGATGCCGAACACGGCGACGTCGGCGACCTGCGGATTCATGATGATCTCGGCCTCGATCTCGGCCGGGTAGATGTTCGCGCCGCCCGAGATGATCATGTCGGACCTGCGGTCACACAGGAACAAGTAACCGTCCTGGTCCAGATAGCCGATGTCGCCCACGGTGAAGAATTCGTTGAGCCGGTTCGCCTTTGTCTTCTCCGGGTCGCCGAAGTACTCAAATTCCGCCATGCCCATCTTCATGTACACGGTCCCCGGGGTACCTGGCGGGCAGGCGTTGGCGTCCTCGTCGACGATCAGCACCTCGCTGATGGGCCAGGGAAGACCGACCGTGCCAGGCTTCACCACCCAATCCTGCGGCGAGGCGATGGTGCCGCCGCCCTCGGTCGCCGCGTAGTACTCCCACACGCACGGGCCCCACCAGTCGAGCATCTGCTGCTTGATCCCGACCGGGCACGGGGCTGCCGCGTGGATGAGCCAGCGCATCGATGACAGGTCGTACTTGGCCTTGATCTCGTCGGGCAGCGACAGCATGCGCTTGAACTGGGTGGGCACCATGTGCGAGTTCGTGCACCGGTACCGCTCGGTGAGTGCGAGGGCGGTCTCGGCGTCGAAGCCATCCATGCACACCATGGTGTGCCCCAGGTGCAGAGCGCCCCCGCCGAACACGGTCACGGCGGTGTGGTAGTTCGGTGAGGTCAGCAGGTGAGCGTTCGGCTGCCCTTCGGTCACGCCGAAGAACGACAGCAGCCCGGCGGCGAGCGCCACGGCGTCGTCGGGGTCGAAGCCGGTGAGGCCCCGCCGGACGCCCTTTGGCCGGCCGGTGGTTCCCGACGTGTAGTGCATCGTGGTGCCGGCGGTCCGGTCCGCTGGCAGCGTCGAAGGATGGCCATCGCGCAGCCGGGAGACCGGCGTGAAGCCCGGCACGTTCCCGTAGCCGAACCTGGCCTGCGCCGGGATGCCGGCCTGGTCAGCGGCCTGCGT
Organism: Streptosporangiaceae bacterium; assembly: GCA_030052355.1. Next base: position 5,046 of record JASIGS010000456.1, read on the forward strand.
TCCGAGTGCGCCGAACCGCTCGTCCACGAAAGGTTCGCCCGCCTCGGCATGGAAACAGCCGACCAGGCGGGTATCCCGGCCGACGCCAGGTTCAGTTACGGCAACATACCGGGCTTCACCGATGTCAGGGAGCTACGCGCTGGCCAGCCGGACACACTCCCTGACGATCGGACTGCCGGGACGACGATGCACTACACCTCGGGTACCACCGGCCGACCCAAGGGCGTGCGGCGCGGGCTGACCGGCCTTGATCCAGACGACGCTGTCGTGCTGGGCGCCGGGTTGCTATCGTTCTTCGGCGTCACCGACGGGCCGCCGAACGCGCACCTGCTGACGTCGCCGAACTACCACACCGCAGTCACCGTATTCGGCGGCGGTGCTCTGCATCTCGGCCACACGCTGGTCTGCATGGACTCGTTCGACGCGCAGACGGCGCTGGCGCTGACCGAGCGGTACCGGTGCACGAACTCGCACATGGTGCCCACCCAGTTCAAGCGGATGCTCTCGCTGCCTGACGAGATCAAGGCCAGGTATGACCTGTCTTCTATGCGCTGGCTGATCCATGCAGCGGCGCCCTGCCCGATCGGGATCAAGCAGGAGATGCTCGACTGGTGGGGCCCGTGCGTCTGGGAGTACTACG
>JASIGS010000052.1 GCA_030052355.1 Streptosporangiaceae bacterium
GGCCGTCCAGCAGGCCCGCGGGACTGTCCAGAGCCAGGCCCAGAAGGTAGGCGGGCAGCTGGCCGACAAGATGCCGCAGGTGGCCCAGAGCGCCGCGCACTCAGTGACGGACCGCATCCCGGGAATGCGGCGTACTGACAACGGCGACAAGACCAGCACCAGCAGCACCGAGGCCAGCCCGTTCGCCGCGAGCAGCGGCCCCGCCAAGCCCGGCGGCTCGAGTCCGGCCCACTAGTCCGGCTGCTTTCCACCGATCTCGAGCGGTTCGCTGACCGGTGTGTCCGGGTATGAGCGCGCGAGATCGATGGAAAGCACTCGACGGTAGCGGTTATCGCGGGCCGCACCGCCGTTGCGGCCTGCCGCCAGGCAGGCGGCGGCTCTGGGCGGCTACGCCAGGTACTCGCGCAGCAGCTGTGCCCGGCTGGGATGCCGCAGCTTGGCGAGCGTCTTGGACTCGATCTGGCGGATCCGCTCCCTGGTCACGCCGAACTCTCGGCCGACTTCCTCGAGCGTGCGCGGGTGGCCGTCGAGCAGGCCGAACCGGAGCTGGATGATCCGCTGCTCGCGGACGTTCAGGTGGTCGAACACCTGATCCAGCTGGTCCTGCAGCATGATGAACGCCGCGGCCTCCATGGGCACTACGGCGTCGGCGTCTTCGATGAAGTCCCCCAGGTCGGAGTCCTCTTCGCCGATGGGTGACTGCAGGGACACCGGCTCCTGGGCGATCCGCAGGATCTCGGTCACCCGGTCGGGGGTCAGCCCCATCTCGGCGCCGACCTCCTCCGGCGTTGCCTCCCGGCCGAGATCCTGGTGCAGCTGCCGCTGGATCCGGCTCATCTTGTTGATGGTCTCCACCATGTGCACCGGGATCCGGATGGTCCTGGCCTGGTCGGCAATCGCGCGCGTGATGGCCTGGCGGATCCACCACGTTGCGTAGGTGGAGAACTTGTAGCCCTTGGTGTAGTCGAACTTCTCCACCGCCCGGATCAGGCCAAGATTGCCTTCCTGGATCAGGTCCAGGAAGACCAGGCCGCGGCCGATGTATCGCTTGGCGATGGAGACGACCAGGCGCAGGTTGGCCTCGATGAGCCGCTGCTTGGCCCCGATCCCGTCGGCGGCGATCAGCATCAGGTCCGCAACCTCAGCGCCCGCGCAGACAGCGCCCTGCAGGCCGCCCTGCAGCTTTTCCTCGGCGAACAGTCCGGCCTCGATCGCCTTGGCCAGCTCGACCTCATCGTGCGCGGTCAGCAGCGGCACCCTGCCGATCTCACGCAGGTAGATCCGGACCAGGTCGCTGGTAACCGTGCGCCGCGCGTCGGCCTGAACCTGTCGCGGCAGCACCCCGTCGGGCTCCGCTGCCGCGTCGATGACGTCGATGCCCTCGTCAGCCAGCAGCTTCAGCACGCCGTCGACGGCGTCCGCGGACAAGTCACAGCGCTCGAAGGCAGCCGTCAGCTCGGTCATGGCGACGGAGCCGCGCTCGCGCGCGTTGGCGATGAGATCGGCTACCAGATCTACAGGGAGTGCAGCCGTGCTACTCATGCAGACCAGTCTGCGGCAGGAAGCGCCCGCACTACGGTCACATTATTGTCACCTGCACGCCAGTAGCGCTGGCGCAGTCTAGTGTGCCTACAGCGCTCCCGCGGCCCGCTCGGACAGCACCTTGCGCCGCTGTTCGAGCGCCACCAGATCGCCGAACATGCGGTTGTACTCGCCCTGTGCGGCGACCGGATTCAGCCGCTGCAGCCGGGACTTGACCGTAGCGATGTCCCTGCTGACCGCCAGTTCCTCGACCCGCGCAAGCACCGACTCGGCGAATTTCTCGTCCGGTTCCCCGCTGCGGCCGGGCACCTCGAGCGGCTCGACCGCCAGCCTGATGACAAAGCTCCTGACCCTGTCGTCGGGCGCTGCAGCGCGCAGCTGGTCCGACCACTCCCGAGCTGATCGCGCGCTCGCCACGCCGCCGCTGGCGGCGATCAGCTGTGACACGGCCGCATGCGCGGGGACGGTGAAGACCGCCGGCGCCAACGCGTCGAACGTCGGTCCGCACAACGCCGGCCGCTGCACGGCGAGCTTGAGTGCCTGACGTTCCACGTTGACCACGGGGTCGTGCTGGTCGTACCCGTCGCCCGTGCCGACCTGGAGGGGAACGGCGCCGTTGCCGCCCACCGGGCTGCCAGGGCTGGTGCCATTGCCCTGGCCGACCGGGCCTGGCCCCCCGGCCCGTCCGGCTGGCGCGCCGCGGCCGCGTCCAGCGCGGTCCGCCGGGCTGGCCTCTCCGAGCACGCGCCTGACGACGAACTCTTCATCCATCATCCCGGTCCAGCGATCCAGGCTCAGCGCGTACCGGCGGCGCAAGCCCCAGTCCTTAATCCGGCGGACGATGGGAGCGGCCGCGTCCAGCGCGGCGAGGCGACCCTCGACGGTGTCGAGGTCGTGCGCCCTGAGCGACGCGCGGATGGCGAACTCGAACAGCTGCATCCGCTGCGCGATGAGGTCACGGACCGCCGCGTCACCCTGGGCCAGCCGCAGATCGCACGGGTCAAGCCCGTCGCCTTGAACGGCCACAAAGGTCTGCGTGACGAACCGTTCTTCCCAGCTGTACGCCCGCTCCGCTGCGCGCTGCCCCGCGGCGTCGCCGTCAAAGGTGAAGACCACCTCCCCCAGGAACTTGTCGCTGTCCATCAGCAGTCGCCGCAGGATCGTGATATGGCCCTCGCCAAACGACGTGCCGCTCGTCGCGACCGCCGTCGGGACGCCAGCCAGGTGGCAGGCCATCACATCCGTGTAGCCCTCGACAACGACCGCCTGCCGCTGCTGCGCGATGTCGCGCTTGGCGAGGTCCGCGCCGTACAGCACCGAGCTCTTCTTGAACAGCACCGTCTCCGGGCTGTTCAGGTACTTCGGCCCGTCATCGTCGGCCGCCAGCTTGCGGGCGCCGAACGCGATGACGTCGCCGGTCAGGTCGGCGATCGGGAACATGAGGCGACCGCGGAA
>JASIGS010000053.1 GCA_030052355.1 Streptosporangiaceae bacterium
GGAATGACGGTGCCGCAGGAGTTCGACTCACTGATCGCCAAGCTGATCGTCACGGGCGCGTCCCGCGATCAGGCCCTGGAACGTGCCCGGCGGGCGCTCGCCGAGTTCGAGGTCGACGGCATGCCGACGGTGCTGCCCTTCCACCGGGCGGTCGTCGACGACCCGGCGTTCACGGGCGAGCCGTTCGGGGTGCACACGCGCTGGATCGAGACCGAGTTCGCGGCCCACATCGAGCCCTACCCGGGCCTCGCGGTAGCCGACGGCGGGGACGCCGAGCGCGAGCGGATCATCGTCGAGGTCGGCGGCAAGCGCATCGAGGTCACGATCCCTGCTGAGCTCGCTGCCGCCGCGGCGCCCGGGGCGTCGAAGCGCGAGACGCAGACCCGGACGCGGGCGGGCAGCCGGCGGGCCGGAGCCGCGCTGGCCGGCGCCCCGACCGGTGACGAGCTGGTCAGCCCCATGCAGGGCACGATCGTGAAGATCGTGGCCGCGGACGGCGGACGGGTGAGCGCGGGTGACACGATCGTCGTGCTCGAGGCCATGAAGATGGAGCAGCCGCTCGTGGCGCACAAGGCGGGCACGGTCACCGGGCTGAGCATCGGAGTCGGTCAGACGGTTCCGGCCGGCGCGGTCATCTGTCAGATCCGGTGATGGCCAGGCTGCCCGGTGACCCCGGAGTACTTACCTGGCTGCGGTTCGCGGCCGGCTTCAGGCTGCCACCGGCCAACACCGACTGGGTCCGGCACGAGCTGACCGACGCCGGCTGGCGCGGCCGGACGGTGCTGCGGCACCTGGCGATCATCATCCCGATCTGCGTGCTGGTTGCCGTGCTGCTGCTGACGCTGTCGCCGGCACCGGCCTGGCTCGCGGTCATGATGATCGCCCTGATCCTGTGCGGCAGCATCTTCAGCGTCGCCGCCTACGCGGATGACATCCGGGCGAGCCGGCTGCGCCAGCATGGTCTCGACGTGCCCGAGGACCCCGACCTCGGGCGGCCGACGCACTGAGCCGAGGGACGAACGTTGGGCAACAAGCGCCGCGCTGATGAGCCGCCGCTGTGCGGCCCCGGCGACGTGGCGATGACCCTGGTATGGGAACGACGCGCCGACGACGACGGCCTGCGGGGCCAGCTGATCGCCGAGAACGTCGGCAGCCGCGCCTGCCGCCTGCCGGGCAAGCCGACGGTGACTCCGCTTGAGCCGGACGGGACGCCGCTGCGCGTCAGGAACGTCGTCTCGCTGGAGTTTCTCAGCCCTGGCTACGTCGACCTTCAGCCCGGGGACCGCGCCGCGGCGCGGGTCTTGTGGTCGTCCTGGTGCGGGCGGCCGGCGTCAGACCGGGCGCGCATCGAGTGGGACGGCGGTTCGGTCGTGGCGCCCGTCCGCGGTCCCGTACAGCCGGCCTGCATCCGGGACGGCGCCGACAACCTGAGCCCCTGGTGGTTCCGGCCGCTGCCGCCCGGCGATCACTAGCCGATCGCTCCCCTGCCGTATCGCGTGCACAGCTGCTCGAGCTGCCGTGCCTTGTCGGTGAAGTCCGGATCGGAGGCCCAGCCCGCGACCACCGGCGCTCGCAGCCGCAGCTTGCGGCCATTCGCGCGCACCAGCTTGATGGACGCCAGGTGTGCCATCCGGTTCGGTGACACCCTGCGGGCGCGCACGCGCGCTCCGGGGCCCAGGCTGCTGCCCCTGACCCTGCTCCCCCAGTAGACCTGGCCGCCGAAGTCCTGGTCCTGCGGCAGCCTGCCAGCGCCGAAGCTGGTCACCTCGATGTCGCGGACCTCGGCCCACGGCACGAAGTGGTTGAGGTAACCGTGGACCTCGATTCCCCGGCCGGTCACTTTCGTCGCGAACCTGCCCTGCCACAGGTACAGCACGCCGAAGATGGCCGCGAGCGGCCCGCTCACCCAGGCCAGGACCTGCACGGCAGCGAGCCCCGAGATCGCGAACAGGGCGGTCAGCACCGCCAGCGCCGCGAACCTGCCGAGCATCGGACGCCGGTAACGGCGGCTGACTCTGTAGACGACCTCTTGCCCTTCGACGAGGGCCTGGCCCCCGGCTAGGCCCGCTTCGTACTCGCTCATCGACGCTCCAGCGCGCGGCCCTGAATGATGGTGATTGTAGGCGGGCTTGCCCGCATTCAGTAGGGCGTGCCTTCGACGGGCTGCATCAGCTTCCTGGCGGCCTCGGTGATGGAGCCTGACAGCGACGGATACACCGCGAAGGTCTGGGCGACCTGGTCGACGGTCAGCGACTGCTCGACGGCAAGCGAGAGCGCGAGTATCAGCTCGCTGGCACGCGGCGCTACCACCACGCCGCCCAGCACCATGCCGCTGCTGCGCCTGGCGAACAGCTTGACGAAACCGTCGCGGAAGCCCTGCATCTTGGCCCGTGCGTTGGTCGCGAGCGGCAGCTTGACCACGATCGCGTCGCCGGCGGCCACGGCCTGCTCGGTGACCCCCACCGTGGCGATCTCCGGCTCGGTGAAGATGGTCGCGGCGACGTTGCTGAGCCGCAGCGGCTTCACGGCCTCGCCGAGGGCGTGCCACATGGCGATCCGGCCCTGCATGGCAGCCACCGAGGCCAGCATCAGCACGCCCGTGCAGTCACCCGCGGCGTAGATGCCGGGCACGGAGGTGCGCGACACCTTGTCGACCGCGACGAAGCCGCGGTCGTCGACGACCACCCCGGCCTCCTCCAGCCCGAGTCCGGAGGTGCTCGGCACCATGCCGACGGTCAGCAGGCAGTGCGACCCGCGCAGCGTTCTGCCGTCCTGCAGTTCGACGACGACCCCGCCGCCGGAGCGCCGGACCCGGGTGGCCCGCGACCGCCCTAGCACCGTCATGCCGCGGCGCCGGAAGACGTCTTCGACCACCACGGCGGCGTCCGCGTCCTCGTGCGGCAGCACCCGGTCACGGGAGGACACGAGCGTCACCTGCGACCCCAGCGCCTGGTAGGCACTGGCGAACTCGGCGCCGGTCACGCCCGAGCCGACCACGATCAGCTCCTCCGGCAGCTCGGTCAAGTCGTAGATCTGCCGCCAGGTCAGGATCCGCTCGCCGTCGGGCTCTGCCCCGGGCAGCACGCGCGGCTCTGCGCCGGTCGCGACCAGCACCGTGTCGGCCTCGATCTGCGTGTTCCCGGCCAGCACACTTCGCGGGCCGGCCAGCCGACCGGAGCCGGACACGACCTTCACCCCTTCGGCCGAGAGGCGGGAAGCCACATCGGCCGACTGGGCCCTCGCGAGCGCCCCGACCCGTCCGTACAGGCGGGGCGCATCGGTCGTGGCCGGCTCGTTCCCGTCATGCTGGCGAATGCCAAGGGCCGCAGCGCCGTCCATGGCGGTCATCAGGCCGGAGGTGGCAATCAGCGTCTTAGACGGGACGCAGTCGGTGAGCACGCACGCCCCGCCGAGTCCGTCGCGCTCGACGACGGTGACCTCGGCCCCGAGTTGCGCGGCGACGAGGGCGGCCTCGTAACCACCGGGTCCGCCCCCGATGATCACAACCCGGCCGACAGGGTGGCTCACGTTGTCCAATTCTGTCGTATCGCGGCGACCACCGCAGCGCAGGACGCCCCGGCCGCCGTTCTCTACCCGGCCGGGACACCGCGGGCGCGAAACCCCGACCTGCGGGTAAGCGTGCCCGCCTGCTCGTACTCTTATGAAACGTGTCGACATATGCGGCCTACGGCAGCAACATGGATCCCGCCCAGATGGCGATCCGCTGCCCGCACTCACCCCAGCAGGGGACCGGCTGGCTCGAGGGGTGGCGGCTCGCGTTCGGCGGCGAGGACCTCGGCTGGGACGGCGCGCTCGCCACCGTCGTGGAAGCAGAAGGCGAGCGGGTGTTCGTCGTGCTCTACGAGCTTTCCGATCCCGATGAGGCGTCACTCGACGACTGGGACGGCGTCACGCTGGGCTACTACCGCAAGCTGAGGGTCCGGGTGCACACCGCCGAAGGCGAGGTCGTCGCCTGGGTCTACGTGCTCAACGACTACGAGGGCGGCCTGCCGTCGGCCCGGTACCTCGGCATCATGGCCGAGGCCGCGGACGCCGCGGGCGCCCCGGCCGACTACGTGACCTGGCTGCGCGCCCGCCCGTGCAACCCGGTCGGGAGCTGACCTGGCCGGGACCGATGGGCCCGTCAGCGGGCGACGAGCAGGGCGAGCAGCGCCGCGGCTGGTATGAGCGCGGCGGCCAGCGCCGGCCAGCACCAGCCGCTTTCCAGGACTCCCTCCGGTGCGCCCTGGTCTTTTGCCTCCTTGGCGCGCCTGCCGAGCTCGGTGGCCATGACCTGCACGGTGGTCGTCCTGGACAACTCGTGGGCCTCGGCGGGGGCGCGGGACGAAGGCTGGGGCCGGAAACTGAGGAACGACCTCTGCATCTGCTGCCGCATGCGCCGGCGCCGCCCGGAATACAGCCCCCAGCAGTAGATCGTCTTGTCCTTCTTCGGCGCCGGACGTGCGCACTCGAATTCCACCGAGTCGCCGAGGAACACGCCCTTGACGGCGCCCCAGGGCACCCGGTGGTCCCTGAACGGGTTTCGCACAAAGACCCCGTCGCTGTCGGCGGTGACCTTCGGGCGGACCGTGCACGCGTAGGCCACCCCCGTGATGGTCAGCAACGCCACGACCACCTCGATCGAGAAGTAGTCGCGGTCACGCAGGGCCAGTTCGAACACGTTGAAGATCGCGAACGCCACCCAGAGCCACCAGATGACGAACTGCGTTCCCAGCCGGAACACGGTCGTGCCATCCGCTGCGTCCT
>JASIGS010000457.1 GCA_030052355.1 Streptosporangiaceae bacterium
TGTTGCCGGGCTCGCTCGCCAGCTTGCCCGCCTCGAACGCCTGGACGTAGTTCATGTTGAGTAGCAGCAGCACGAACATGGCCAGGCAGGCAAGCGAGATACGGAGTAGCGCGCGGTTCATGCGGCCCGCACCACCTGGGTCATGCCCTCGTCCTGTATCGGCTGCGGCGCTGGCCTGCGCGCGGTGTCACTGACGCGCACGAGCAAGCCGATAAGGATCCAGCTGGCCACCAGCGAGGAACCGCCCTGAGAGAGGAACGGGGTGGTCACGCCGGTCAGCGGGATAAGTCCGCTGATCCCGCCGACGATCACGAACACCTGCAGGGCGAGCACGAACGACAGCCCGCCCACCAGGAGCTTGGCGAACGGGTCGTTGACCGCGAGGGCGGCCCGCAGGCCGCGCTGCACGAGCAGGCCGAAGACGAGCAGCATGGCCATGACGCCGACCAGGCCGAGCTCCTCCCCGAACGCGCTGAAGATGAAGTCGCTTTGCACCAGCGGCGTGTAATAGGGCTGGCCGTGGCCGAGCCCGGTACCGAACAGGCCGCCGAACGCCAGACCCTCGAGCGCCTGCACCGGCTGATAGGCGATGCCGGTCGCGTTGGTTCCCGCGAACGGGTGCAGCCAGACCGTGAACCGCTCCATCACGTGGCTGGAGAGGTTGGCGGTGACGAACGTGCCGAAAAGGAACAGCAGCACGCCGATCAGCAGCCAAGATACCCGCTGGGTGGCGATGTAGAGCATCGCGATGAACATGCCGAAGAACAGCGCGGCGGTCCCGACGTCGGTCTCGAAGATCAGGATCAGCAGCGTCGCCCCCCAGGCGATCAGCACGGGTCCCAGGTCGCGGGCGCGGGGCAGGTCGATGCCGAGCACCCGTCGGCCCGCCAGCGCGAGCACGTCCCGCTTGGCTACCAGGTAGCCAGCGAAGAAGACGGCGAGCGCCAGCCTGGCGAACTCCCCGGGTTCGACCGAGAATCCGCCGAAGATGATCCAGACCTTGGCCCCGTTCACGCTGCTGTGGCTGGTCGGCAGCAGCGCCGGAATGGCCAGCAGCACAAGGCCGAGCGCGCCCAGGGTATAGGTGTAGCGCTGGAGCACCTTCGCCTCGCGGATCAGCGCCAGCACCGCGACAAGCGCGACGATGCCGAGGCCGGTCCACAGCAGTTGGGTCTTGGCGGCCGAGGCCGTCAGCCCGAAGATCTGGTTGCCAGCGTTGCCGTTCCGGCCGGACTCCTCCAGCCGGTAGATCATCACGATGCCGAGGCCGTTCAGCAGCGCGGCGAGCGGGAGCAGGAGGGGGTCGGCAAAGGGGGCGAACCGCCGGATGGCCACGTGGGCGGCGAGCATCAGGATCGCGTACACGACGATGTACATGAGCGGTCCCGACGACAGCTTGTCGCTCAGCCCGAGGCTGGCCGCCGCGTAGGCGAACAGGACCACTGCCAGCGCGAAAACCAGCATGACAAGCTCAGTGCTCCGCCGTCCCTGCGGCATCGCGACCGGCCGGTCTGCATACGGGTCGGCGCTCACCCTGCTGCCCCCTGCGGGCAGTTCGCGGGCACCGTCGGCTCAGGCGTGGTGGTCTTCTTGCCGTGGTACTTGATCCACGACTGGCGCTTGCCCTCCTGAACGGTGCAGTTCCAGCGGAACCTGATCTCGCTCGCGGTGGCTAGCGCTTTGGCCAGGGTGGTCGGGTCGGTCGGCAGCGAGATCAGGTTGGCCGGCAGCTCAGACGTGAGGATGCCGGTCTGCTGATAGACGCTGGACAGGTTCAGGAAGGCGATCTTTTGCGGGATCCCGCGGTAGATGACCACGCGCTGACCGTCTGAGCCGACGTAGTACTGGCCCTGGGTGTACCGCCAGCCGGCGTACAGGCCGCCGGCTATCAGCAGCACGAGCACGGTGAGGACGGTGGTGACGACCGGCCACCGCCGCCTGGACTCGCCCAGGTCCTCGTCGCCGTCCTCGTCGTCCTCCGCGTCAGTCGTGCCGGTGGCCGAGCTCGAGTGGAATCCGTTGGGACTCGCCTGCGGTGCCTGGCCAGGCGCCTGGCCGTCAGCGTCCGCGCGACCGGTCGCGCGCAGCAGGGATTCGACGTCGCCGCCAGCGGCTGCGCCGGCGAAGACCGGCTCGCGTGTCGGCGTAAAGGGCCCGGCGACCGTGTCGACCACGTCGGCGACGATGCAGGTGATGTTGTCAGGGCCACCGTTCTCGATCGCGAGGTCGATCAGCCGGCTGACGGCCTGGTCGGCGTCGGTGACCCGGCTCAGCGTCTTGGCCACGGCTTCATCGCCCACCACGTCGGTCAGGCCGTCCGAGCAGAGCAGGTACCTGTCGCCCAGGATTGCCTCGTGCATGCCGAGGTCGGGGTCGGCATCCGCGCTGCCCTGGAGCGCACGGATGATCAGCGACCGCTGCGGGTGGTTGGCAGCGGCGGCGGGGCTGAGGCGGCCCTCGTCGACGAGTGACTGGATGAGGGTGTGGTCCCTCGTGATCTGGTAGAGGTCGCCGTCCCGGAGCAGGTAGGCGCGAGAGTCGCCGATGTGGCACACGGCTACCTGGGCGCCGGCCCACAGCATCGCGGTCAGCGTCGTGCCCATGCCCTCGGTCGAGGGGTCGGCCACGCTCATCTCGTGCAGCGTCTCCCGTGCCGAAGCGACCGCGGCGGCCAGCGCGTCGAGCATGTCGTCGCTGTCGGTGAGATTCTGCTGGTCGAGTGGGGCGATCGCGGAGATCGCCACCGCGCTGGCCACCTCGCCCGCCGCATGACCGCCCATGCCATCCGCGATCGCCAGCAGCCTCGGTCCCGCGTAGGCGGAGTCCTCGTTCCCGGGCCGCAGCAGCCCTACGTCCGAGCGGAGCGCGTAATGCAGTGCCAGCGTCATCTGCGCAGCTCCAGAACGGTCTTCCCGATGCGGATGGGCACCCCCACAGGGACCGGCGTTGGCTGCGTCACCTTCTGCCGGTCCAGGTACGTGCCGTTGGTCGAACCGAGATCCTCCACGAGCCACTGACCGTCTTGCGGAAACAGCCTGGCGTGTCGGGTGGAAGCGTAGTCATCACTGAGGACGAGGGTGGCGTCATTAGCGCGACCGATCGTTATCTGCTGATCGGTGAGCCCGAGGCTCGTGCCGGCCAGCGTACCCGCCGTGACGAGCAGTTGATGCGGCGCGCTTCGGCTCGGTCGCGGCGGCTTGCTCTTGGCGATCGGCGACGTGATCGGCTGCGGCTTGGTTACCCTGGAGCGCTTGCGTCGTGAGCTGGCCGGTCCGAACAGGTCGGTCCTGACCACCCCGATGGCGGCGATCACGAACAGCCACAGGACCGCCAGGAAGGCGATCCTGAGAAGAGTGAGTTCGAGCGCGTTCATCGGGTCATGAGTCCTTGGCTGGCCCCTGGTCGTGCCTGGTGCTAGGTCCGGGGAACGGGCACGCCCGTTCGGAATGTCAATTCACTTCAGTAAATACTGTCCCTGCGGAAGACGAGGGTGGTCCGGCCGAGAGTCACCCGGGTTCCGTCGGTCAGCGCGACCCGCCGCACGGGCTGCCCGTTGACGAACGTCCCGTTGGTCGAGCCGAGGTCCACGAGCACCACCTCGCCATCCTCGACCCGGATCTCGGCGTGGTGGCGGGATACGCCGGGGTCCACCAGGCGAAGGTCACAGTCGGTGCCGCGACCGAGGATGACCAGCGGAGTGCTGATCTCGTAGGTGCGCTGCGTGCTGCCGTCCGGCCCGGGCTCCGGGCCAGAGACAAGCAGCCGCGGCTTGCCCTGGAAGCCGCCGGCGGGCTGAGGCATGTCGCTGGCAGGACGGCGGATCTCGCCGTCCTCCACGGTCGTGCCCCTGATCACGCCGGACAGGATCCGGAACGTGCCGGTCGTCAGGTCGCGGACGCCCTCGAACCGCATCCTGACCGGGCCGACGAACGAGTAGCCCTGCTCTTTGGCGTACTCACGGGCGAGCGTCGCGAGCTCGATGCCAAGGCTGTCGGCGTAGACGTCGAGCCGCGCGTAGTCGTCCTCGGCGAGTTCCACCACGAAGTCATTCGGCACCAGGGTCCTGCCCTGGGCCACTATTGCCGCCCGGTCGTCCATTTCCCGCTGGATCGCGCTGGCCACCTCGACCGGCTGCAGCTCTGACTTGAACGCCCGCGCGAAGGCACCCTCGACCATCCCCTCGAGTCGATTCTCGAAGCGTTGCAGGACTCCCACCCTGGTGCCTCCTCTCCTGCTCGTATCCGATCGTATCGGCGATCTGGGATAGCTTGAGGACGTGCTAACCTGACTGCTGCCCCCGGGCGGGTGGCGGAACGGCAGACGCGCACGGTTCAGGTCCGTGTGTCCGAAAGGACGTGAGGGTTCAAATCCCTCCTCGCCCACATTCAGCTGCGCGTGCCGCACTGGCCGCCTGCCCCGTGGCCGCATGCCAGCGTTGGCCGCAGCATAAGCGCGTGCTGCCGTGGGTGCTACCAGATCCGGGCGCGAGCGGTCCCGCCCGAAGCGGTGTGACCAAGATCATGGTCATGAGATCGCGGCTGGCAGCCCTCTCGCCGGACGGCCCGACACGGCCCGCGGATCAGGCAGAATCGATATCGTGCCGGAACTACCCGAGGTCGAGGCGCTCGCCGCAGACCTGCGTGACCGTGCCGTCGGCAAAGAGATCGACCGGGCCGATGTCGCGGAGTTCTCCGTGCTGAAAACCTACGACCCGCCCCTGTCGGCGCTCGGCGGCGCCCGCATCACCGGGACGTCGCGGCGCGGCAAGTTCCTCGATCTGGCGGCGGAGCCCGCTGACGGCCGGACCCTGCACCTGGTCACGCACCTGGCCAAGGCCGGCTGGCTGCGCTGGCGCGACTCGTTGCCGCAGACACCGCCGAAGCCGGGCAAGGGGCCGCTCGCGTTCCGGCTCAGATTCACCGACGGCACCGGATTCGACCTCACCGAGGCCGGCACAAGGAAGCGGCTGGCCGTCTACCTGGTCACCGACATCGGGCAGGTCCCCGGTGTCGCCTCCCTCGGGCCAGAGCCGCTGGACGACGCCTTCACCCCGGAAGTGCTTGCCGGGATCCTGACCGGCCGCCGGACGCAGATCAAGGGCGTCCTGCGGGACCAGAAGCTGATCGCCGGTATCGGCAACGCCTACTCCGACGAGGTGCTGCACGCGGCCAGGATGTCGCCGTTCCGGCTCGCCTCCAGCCTGAGCACGGAGGAAGTGGCGGCGCTGCACGCGGTCATCGTCGGGACGCTGCGCGACGCCATCGAGCGGTCCGACGGGCTGGCAGCCAGTGACTTGAAGAAAGAGAAGAAGTCGGGCCTGCGGGTGCACGGCAAGACCGGCGAACCGTGCCCGGTTTGCGGAGACGTCATCCGCGAGGTTTCGTTCGCCGACTCGGCCCTGCAGTACTGCCCTACTTGCCAGACAGGCGGCAAGCCCCTCGCTGACAGGAGACTTTCCCGCCTGCTCAAGTAGCCCGGGCAGCGGCGGTTTGGGAGTTTTGCCGGGTGCGGCCGGCCTGGCGGAGAGACAATGACGCGATGAGCTGGCGGCTGGCGGTCGGTCAAGACGACCGGGACCGGATTGACGGCACCGCGCGTGCGGTGCTCGAAGCCGCCGCTGACGCCATCCTCTCGCTGGGCGCAGACCGCACCGTCACCGTCTGGAATCCGGCGGCCGAGCGGCTGTTCGGCTGGTCCGCGACGGAGGTTGTCGGCCTGGAGCCGCCGTTCGTGCCCGAGGAGCTTCGCGCCGAGCACAACGCGGTACTGGAGCGCGTCGCCAGCGGCGGTCAGGTCTCGATCGCCACCCGGAGGGCG
>JASIGS010000458.1 GCA_030052355.1 Streptosporangiaceae bacterium
GCCCACGGCCAAGCGCGGCTGGCGCACGCGGTGATCGAGCTGGCCGGTCGGCGGGCCGCGGGGTCATCGCGTGCAGCGGAGCACCTGACCGACGAGCTCGCCATCGAGCTCACGCTGACGCGCCGGTCGGCCGGTCGGCTCCTCGAGCTTTGCGACGGGCTGGACCGGATGTCGGCTGTCTATGAGGCGCTGGTGTCTGGGCTGATCGACTGGCCGCGCGCGTGCGTATTCGCGGACGAGCTGGCGCAGCTGGACGACGCCACCGCCGCCGGGATCGCGGCCCGGCTAGCCGATCAGGCGGTGGGGTGGACGACGGGTCAGCTGCGGGCCGCGCTCGCGCGCGCGGTACTGGCCGCCGATCCGGCCGCCGCGCAGCGGCGCCGCACCGAAGCCCGCAAGGACACCCGAGTGGAGGTGTGGCACGAGCCGTCCGGCAACGCCGCGCTCGCGGGCCGCGAACTGCCCCCGGCCGACGCGATCGCCGCCGACGCGCAGCTCACCGCGGATGCCGGCTGGCTCAGGGACAACGGCATGACCGGCACGCTGGCCGAACTCCGCGCTGCCGCCTACCTCGTGCGGCTATCCGGCCGTGAGCTGGCCGACCTGCTGCCCGCCGAGGGCGCTGCCGCGGACGGCGCAGCCGCGGACGACGCTGCTGCAGCAGGCGACAGCGGCAACGGAGCCAACGACAGCAGTGGCGGCAGGTACGGCTCCCCTGACACCAGGGGCAGCAACGCCGTCCCGGCTCCCAGTCCGAGCTCCGGCGCGCCGATAGGGCTGCGGCGGGGCGGGTCAATTCACCTGACGATGCCGCTGGCGGCGCTGGCCGGATTGAGTGACGCGCCCGGCGAGGTCGCCGGCTACGGGGCCGCAGACGCCGCGTGCTGCCGGGACCTGGTCGCCCGGCTTGGCGCTGACTCGGCCACGCGCTGGTGCCTGACCCTGACCGGAGCCGATGGCCGCGCCGCCGCGCACGCCTGCGCGGGGCGACACGGACCGGGCGCCGGGTGGCCGCTCATCACCTGGGCCGGCGGGCTGCAAGCCAAGCTTCAGTTCCTGGAGACAGGTAGGTGCAGCCACGCCCGCGAGTCGCCCGGCTATGCCTGGCCGACAGCGCTGCGGCACCTCATCGAGATCCGGCAGCGGACCTGCGCCGCACCCGGCTGCCGACGGCCGGCCGTCCGGTGCGACATCGACCATACGGTCGCGTTCGATCAGGGCGGCCGGACCTGCGAATGCAACGGCAGTCCGCTATGCCGACGACATCATCGCGCGAAGCAGGCACCCGGCTGGCAGCTCACCCAGGCCAGACCCGGCGAGATGACCTGGCGGCTGCCCAGCGGCCGCGCCTACCAGACCGTCGGCGAGCCCTACGCCGTCTGAGGCAGCCCGGTGAACGTGGGGGCGTGGGGAGCTCTCCTCGTGTCGCGTGATCTGGGGATGTCTCCCCTTGCTCGGGGACCCACCTGTGCGCATCAATGATCCTGCAACAACGCGGGAGGTGTGATGCGAGCGATGGTGAACGCACGAGGCGTTCTGATAGTGGTCGCCTTGCTGGTCACTGCTGGCATAACCGCGTGCTCGGCCAACCAGGTGCCGAGCAGCGCCGGGCCGGGCAACGGTCATACGACCACCCCTGCCACCACCGCCGCGCCTAGTGCGGCAGCCTCCTCGTCGGCTGGTGCGCCGAGCGGCACTCCGCCTGTGCCAGGGGGTGTTCAGAATCTGGTCATCAGCAGCGCCGAGAAGAGTGAACTAACCGCGGCGTATGTGGCCTTGCGAGGAATCTCGCTGTCCGATATCGGAGGCGCGGGCCCGCTGCCGGGCTCCGTGTACTACGCGTACGACCCGACGACAGATTCCTACTGGGCGCTAGCTGACTTCGAGCCTTCGAGCATGGCTTCACTGAATGTCCAGGTGAGTTTCCAGGACGGCGAAGGCCTCGCCATGTACCGGATGGCGGCGGGAGGCTCCTGGCAGGTCGAGACGGCCGGCAACCCAACGTTCTGCGCCGAGGTGAAGTTCTTCCCTACGGCAGTGCTTGCGGTCTGGTCGATGTCGACAACCGCGCCTACTGGCCTGACCTGCTAAGCGACGCGGCACGCCGGTCTAACGGCCTACCGCAACGGTGGATGAGGGCGGCCGCCATGCCGTCGAGTCCATCCCACATGGGGATCCATCCCCTTGCGATAGGCATACCGGGCAATTCAGGATCTCGTGGACGAGATAAACATCTCGTGGCGCGGTCGTGGCTGGTTAGTACGCGGATTTGGGGCTCGTAATGGACAGACGCCAGCGCGCAGGACCCGGCATGTGCCGTGCCGCCCAGCGGGCGTCGCACCTGCGGATGGGCCTGAGACGCCTCTGTTTCGGTGTGGCGGTCGTCACTTGTGCGGCAGCGCTGGCGGCCTGCTCCCATCTCGAGTCGGCCGCTTCCAGTCGTCCGCACGCGCATGAGCCCAGTACGTCCCCGGTCCGGTCGACAAGCCCGGCCGTCGCGACCCCACCACAGATCGTCGGAGTGACGACCGCCGGAGCGCTGGTGACGCTGAACCCGACGACCGGCGTCGTGGAGCAAACACTCGTGTCATCGGGCGTGGCTGCGGGCGAGGTGTCGGTGTCGCCCAGCGGTCAGGTGTTTTTCGTGGTCGACGACGGCTGCGGCAGTTCCATCGAAGAAGTGTCCATCGCAGGCGGGCCGGTAGCCGTCATCGCGCCGGGCAGTGCGCCAGCTGTCAGCCCGGACGGCACAAAGCTGGCTTACGCAAGCCAGCCGACAACGTACAGCGCCGGCTGTCAGCCGACTTCCCAGAACCTGGACGAGTGGTATCAGCTAGAGATCCGGACTCTGAGCAGCGGGGCAACCGTCACGCTGGCGGCGCTGCCGGCCGCGCAGGATACCGGCCTACCCCATCCGATCTCCCATTTGTCGTGGTCGGAGAACAGCGACGACCTCGCGGTGTCGATCGCGCCCGCCGAAGACAACGACGGCTATCAGGTCAACGTCGTTGACACCGCGGAGGCTCAGTACTTCGTCGCGGGCGCCGGCGTGGTAACGGTGCCCGTGACCGGTAGTCCCGACCCGCAAGGCACTGTCCTCGGTGAGGCTGACTACCTGCCTAACGGCAACCTTTTCGTGAGCCGATTCTGCTGCGAAGGGACCCCAGGCAGCAGCTTCTCCAGCCTGCTGTGGGAGGTGAGCGCGAACGGTACGTTCGTGCGCCAAGTCGCGATAGGCAACCCGGACTTCGGCCACTCCAGCCTTGACGTCAGCCCCGACGGGCGATGGCTGCTCTACGTCGCTCGCACAGCGGCCGCTGCCACGTTGTATGTCTCTCAGGGCGGCGCGACCCCGCAAGCGCTGACGACGGGAATTCTCGCCGCTGCATGGACCTAGCGGGTTGCGGGCTACAGGGCATAACGACGTCTGGAGGAACAGAGAGAATGGGCGGGCACTACAGTCCTCGGCAGATCACGCGGGTCAGCTGGCTGAGCGGTGCGGTCGTGGTCGTCGGCTTGAGTGCGCTGTCTCTCGTCGGATGTACGTCACACACGACAACCAGCCCGCCGGTCCGGCCTGCCGCCAGCCACCCGTCATCGCCGAAGCCGGTCGCGTCGGCTGTGGCGGCGCCAGCTCCTAGTCCGGTGCCCTGCCCGTCGGAGAGCGGCTGGACGGGCGCAACTCTGTCCACGGCGCCACCCGACCCGGCGGCGTGGCTGACGGCTGCCGAGATGCCCGACGCGGCGGTCTATCAATGGACTGCGCAGGGCTCGACGGTCGTGGAGCCCTTCGCGGGAGATATGTGGAACATCCTGTACGGCATCAACACGGAGGACTTCCAAGCCTGGCAGGTGCAGAGCTACGAGGGAAACGGCGACTCCGCCAGCCAGACGATCTTCCTGTATGCCAGCGCAGCGGAGGCCTACTGCGCATATCAGAGCGCTGTAGCGGCAGCTGCCGGCACGCAGGTGCTGTACCGAAGTATTCAGGCCAACTTCGGCATCCCCGCCGACGCGGTCACCATCGAGGTCGTCAGCGGCGAGAATGACTCGGCGTGGGCGGCGTCATGGACCGGCCCTCCTACTGGCGACCTTTTCCGTGGCCCGCAGACCGACGTGGATTACATCGCGCAGGTCGGCACCGCGCTGACGTTCGTGGGTTTCGACCTGCCCGGCCTGGACCAAAGCATTCCCGATACGGCGACGGCACAGGCGGTCCTTGGTGAGATCACCCAGCACCTCAGCGTCTACGCGACCGGCTCCTGACGGCTCAGGCCTTCTTGCCTGGCACGGCCGGGGTACCGGCCGACTTGGGCCGGCGAGAGATCTTGCTGCCGAGCCAGACCAGCGGGTCATACTTGTGCCCGGCCACACGCTCCTTCAGCGGGATGAGCGCGTTGTCGGTGATCTTGATGTTCTCCGGGCAGACCTCGGTGCAGCACTTGGTGATGTTGCAGTAGCCGAGACCGAAGTCATCCTGGGCGATGTCGAGCCGGTCGGCCGTGTCGGCCGGGTGCATCTCCAGTTCGGTGATCCGCATGA
>JASIGS010000459.1 GCA_030052355.1 Streptosporangiaceae bacterium
CGGTACCCCCGACGGTCGCCTCACCGGCGTCGGCGCTTACCAGTTCGTCAGCCAGGTAGCGCTGCGCCCCACGCCAGCACGGGCGGAGGCATCGACGCGCAGGTTCCTGAGGCGGCTGGCGGCGCTCGGGCTGACTGGCGTCGTGGACGCCGGCGGCCTGGGCATGTTCCAGGACAGGTACCGCGCAGTCTGGGCGGTGTGGCGGGCTGGCGAACTGCCGGTACGGATCCGGCTGAACCTCGGCGCGGTGACACGCGGAGCCGAGGTCGCGGAGATAGCCGCCTGGCAGTCATACCTGACGCCCGGCATGGGCGACGACATGCTGAGCGTCCTCGGCCTCGGCGAAGTCGTGCACTTCGGCTGTCACGACTGGGTCGGCATGACGCCGCTGTCCATCGGTGACGACGCGTACGCCGAGTTCACCGCCATCGCCCGCGACGCGGCGCGGCGCCGCTGGCCGCTGACCGTGCACGCCATCCTGGACAGCTCGGTCACGCGGATCCTGGATGCGATCGCGGAAGTCGCGGCCGACGTTCCGGTCGCAGACCTGCGCTGGTCGCTGTGCCACGCCGAGTGCATCAGCATGGCCAACCTGCGCCGGGTGCGCGACCTCGGGCTAGGCCTCGCGGTGCAGAGCCGGCTCGGCCAGAAGGCGGCCGTGTGCGCGGCGCGCTGGGGCGACGAGGCCGTGCGCAACGGGCCGCCGCTCGGCGACATCGCGGAACTCGGCATCCCGTTCGGGGCCGGGACAGACTCCACCAGGGACGCTTCCTACAACCCGTGGCAGGCGCTGAGCTGGTTCGTCACCGGCCTGCCCTACGACCTGCGCGGTCCGCGCCGGGATGAGCGGCACTGTCTCGACCGCGCGGCGGCACTCGACGCCTACACCAGGGGCAGTGCCTGGTTCTCGTTCGAGGACGACAGGCGCGGCTCGCTCGTTCCCGGTGCCGACGCTGACCTGGCGGTGCTGTCCGACGACTACTTCGGCGTTCCGCAGGAGGAGATCGGGTCCATCACCGCCGAGCTCACCCTCGTCGGCGGCCGCGTCGTGCACGCCGGCCGCCCGTTCGCCGGCCTGCCCGTCGAGACCGGCACCCCCCGCCCGGCGCCACCATCACGGCCTGAGTGACCGCGACCCCTGCCTCACGGCACAGGGGTGGCGGGTGTCAGTTCGCGCTCAGCGATCGCGCGCCGGATGTCTGACTTCTTCGGCGGCGGGGGCGCGGTCTGCACGGCAAACGCGACCAGGTCGCAGTACGCGTCCTGGCGGAGCCGCTTCAAGATGGCCTGCGCCGAGTTCTTCAAGGTTCCGCTGATGCCGGCCACCGACAGGCCGACGCCCGCGACGACGCCGGACAGCGTCTTCAGCCAGGTGCTGCCGCCGACCCCGAGCAGGACCAGCAGGACGACCAGGAAGGCGAGCCCGACGACGGTCGCGGCGAGCTGCGGCCAGAAGAGCCGCAGCGTGCGCAGGATTGCCCGGTAGTCCTTCAGGATGGCCCCTGGCTTGATCATCGTCGTGGGATCCTGCCCGAGTATGAGCAGCTCGTACCACCGCCTGGACTGCTGATACAGCGCCGCATCTGCCTTGGGGACGGCACGCCAGTCGGGTGTCTTGGCCACCTCCTTCCAGACCTCGATCGAGCCGGCGATCGCAGGCGCCGTGAACTCGCAGAAGTAGGCAGAAACCCGTCCGGCGAGCCGGGCCAGCTCGTAGCAGCGCTCGCGCCCGAGCAGGAAGGTCCAGCCGGTCGAGCCGCTCACCTGGTCAGGATCGAGCGCCCAGTACGTCTCGGCGAGGCCCCGGCCCAGCTGGTAGGCGGTGGCCTGATCCTCCGAAGACGCGTCGAGCTGGTCCTGGATGTGGGCATCGAACCGCCAGATCAGCTCGGCGAGATCCGCCCAGGGACCCTGGGCTGCGTTGTCGATGGCCTGCAGTTGCTCGCGGATGGCGGTCGCGCCCGCCTGGCCGGCGCCGGCCGGCGGTGCCTGCTGGATCGTGGCGATGACCTGCTTCAGCGTGGCCAGCCCGGACGTCTCGGCAGCGCACGTCTCCTGCACGAGCTGGAGGCCGGCCTCCGCATGGGCCACTGACCGCTCGGCCGCGGCTACCACGTCGGGCGGCTGCCCGGCAGCCTGCTCGAGGCTCTCCTGAGCGGCGGACAGGGCGTGCTCCGCAGCCGCCACCGCCTGCTGTTGCTCGTCCACCACGTCCTGCTGGACGTCCACCCCGTGCGTCAGCTCTTTGACCGCCAGCTCGGCGGCAGGTGGCTCTGGTTCGGCCGTCTTGGCGGGCGACGGCGGGTCGAGCAGGGCGAGTGCACTCTGCATGGCCTTGGCGGCGTGCGGCACACGGATGTGGGCCAGCAGATTGGCCCTGCGGTCGATCTCGGCGCCGAAACTGGGAAACTCGGCCGAATGGTCGACGTGCAGTTCCCTGGCCACCTCGGCGATGACCCACTGGGCTTCGATCCGGAGCTCGGTGGGTGTCCGCTCGATGCGCAGTGGCAGCGCGTAATCGTCGTTGCTGGGCATCAGGCCGGTGTCGCCGGGCGGGCCGTCCGGCCGGTTACGGCCGCGTGTCTCCGCGACGCACCAGCCCAGGTGTAATGCGTTCTGCACCCCTTTGGTGCCCTCGATCGCGAGCGCGAGCCTCGCGTCGGACAGATACAACTGCGGCAGACTGTACGTCACGAAACATCCCCCACGAGCGCCCAAGCACCGCACACGCCAAATGTGATTATCGCCGTACATTAAATAGCACGCCCGCCCTGGCGGTGAATTTCTTGG
>JASIGS010000460.1 GCA_030052355.1 Streptosporangiaceae bacterium
CTGTTCGCGCTGCTGCTGGCCGTTGCGCACGTGTTTCCGGTGGCCAGGACGTCGCTGCGGGACCGCGCCAGCAGAGCCGGCAAGTCGCTGGCCGCGGGCTGGGTCATTGCTGTGGTGGCCGCGCTCGGCCTGATCAGCCCCCTGCTGCCAGCTGTATACGCCCAGGTCGGAGCGTCCTTGCCGGGCGCGAATCCGCCGTGGACCTGGTCGGTCCTCAACCTGGAGGGCTTGATCGGCACGAACGAAATGGCCGCCGTTGAGTGCGTCGTGGTCGTGTGCGCGGTGGCGGTCAGCGCCATCACCCGGTGGCCTCGGCTGCTGGCGCGCTGGCCGTCGGACTTGCTCATGCTGGCAGTGCCGTGGCTCGTGCTGCCGCCAGCGATCCTGATCGGCGCTTCGGAGTTCGTGCACGTGTACACGTTCCGGTACGTCGTGTTCTGCGTGCCCGCCGTCGCCCTGCTGCTTGGTGCTGCGGCCTCGGCGCTCGGCTGGCTGGTAGGTACCGCAGCGATCGCGGTGCTGAGCGTGCTCGCCGTGCCGACGCTTGTCGCGATGCGCACGCCGACCGGACACGACAGCGCATTCCGCCAGGCGGACCAGATCATCGCCAGCAATATCAGGCCGGGCGACGTGCTCGCGTACACGCCGGTAACCGAGCCGGTGGAGATGGCATACCCGTACGGGATGCGGCAGCTCCGGAACGTGGACCAGGCGCTGACGCCTATTGCGGCGGATTCCCTCGGCGGGACGTTGGCGTGGTACCGGGTCGTCGGCGCCAGGGTGGCTGCCGCGCGCCGGGTGTGGCGCGTGCAGCTCACCTACGGCCAGCAACACCGTCTGGGGAACCTCAGCAAGGAACCGGCGATGTTGCAGAAGGATGGCTTCAAGCTGGTCAGGACGTGGCGCCTGACCGGTATCTGGGTCAGTCTCTACGCCCGCAGCTGACGCCTTCTGACACTAATGCTGCCTCCTGTCGAGGACGCGGACCGCCTTGCCCTCGCTGCGCGGGATCGTGCCTGGCTCCCTGACGGCGACCGTGATCCGCAGCCCGGTGTGGTCCTGCAACTGCCGTTCCAGCCGGATCCGAAGCGAGTCGGCGTCCGCGGTGCCATCGGCGGGCTCGCACTCCACGGTCAGCTCGTCCAGCGGCCCGGGCCGCTCCACGATCAGCCGGTAGTGCGGTGCGGCGCCGCCGGCCCGCAGCAGCACGCTCTCGACGTCAGATGGATGCAGGTTCACGCCGCGCACGATCAGCATGTCGTCGTGCCGGCCGGTCAGGCCGGTCAGCCGGACCGTGCTGCGGCCGCAGTCACACGGCCGGTCGTCCAGGGCCCCGACGTCTCCGGTCCGGTACCGCAGCAGCGGCATGGCCTCCTTGGTCAGCGTCGTAAACACCAGTTCCCCCGCGGTGCCTGCCGGGACTGCCTCGCCGCCGGGATCGACGGGATCGATGACCTCGACGAGGAAATGGTCCTCCTGCACGTGCAGCCCGCGGCGTACCCAGCACTCGGCCGCGACCCCCGGCCCGCACAACTCGGACAGCCCGTAGAAGTTCACGGCCGTCAGGCCGAGCTGCCGCTCGATCTCGGCCCGCATGCCCTCGGTCCACGGCTCGCCGCCGAACAGGCCGAGCTCGAGCCGCAGGTCCGCACGGTCATAACCAGCGTCATGTACGGCCTGGGCGATGGCCAGCGCGTAGGACGGCGTCGAGACCAGGACCTGAGCGCCGAGGTCGCGCAGCAGCATCGCCTGCCGGCCGGTGAACCCGCCGGACACCGGGACCACCGTGGCGCCGATCCGCTCGCCGCCCTGGTGGAACCCGAGCCCGCCGGTGAACAGGCCGTAGCCGTTGGCGTTGTGGATCACCATGCCGGGTTGCACCCCGGCCATCGTCATGCACCGCGCCATCAGCTCGGTCCAGACCTCGAGGTCGTTCTCGGTGTAGCCGACAACCGTCGGCTTGCCGTGCGTGCCGCTTGAGGCGTGCACCCGCACGAGTTGCTCCAGCGGCACCGCCAGCTGCCCGAACGGGTACCGTGCGCGCAGGTCTGCCTTGGTCGTGAACGGGACGGCGGCGAGGTCCGCGAGCGAGCGGAAGTCGGCAGCGGCGGTGATGCCAGCCGCCGCGAGCCGCCCGGCGCCGAACTCCTGGCCGTCCAGCAGGCGCCCGGCCGTGGCGCGCAGCCGCTCTAGCTGCAGCGCCTGCAGGGACTCACGCGGCAGCCTCTCCTGCGGATCCCAGATCCGCTCCTCAGGCGCTACGGCTGCGGGCATTCCAGTGCACCTCCAGGTTGCGGACCAGCGCGGCAGAAAGATGGCAGCGCGCCTGCGCCACCGAGAACTCGGCCATGTACTCGCGGAACGCGTCGACCGGCTCCTGGCCGGCCCGCAGCGCAGCCCGGTTGGCCGCCGCGTTGACCAGCCCAGAGCTGGTCAGGGCGGCTGCCCGGCCCGCCACGGCCGCATCCACGTCCGCGGCATCCACGACCTCGTCGACGAGCAGCGCCGCGTCCGGCTCGCCCGCGACCCACTCACGGCCGGACAGGATCGCCTGGCGTGCCGCCCGGTCGCCGACGAACCGCGGCAGTCGCAGGTTGGATGCTCCCGGGATGATCCCCTCGTTGCGCGCGGGCAGGAAGAGTCGCGAGCCCCTGGTCGCGATCACGTGATCAACGACATGAAGCAGCTGACAGGCTCCACCGACCGCCAGCCGCTCCACCGCCGCGATCCACAGCTTCTCGATCCGCGGCACGTTCCCTCTGCTGGGAGGCACGACAAAATCCAGCGTCTCCGCTGCCGGCACGCCGATGCCCCGGTAGATCTTGTTGACGTAGCCCAGGTCGCGGACCAGGAAGAAAAGGAAGTCGATCTGGCCGCCGTAGAGGCGGGTCAGGTTGACGCCGGAGCCGAAGACCCGCACTCCCGGGTAACGCGGGTGGTCGACAACCCCGCCGCGGAACACCGCGACCTCGATCTGCGGGTCGAGGAGGATCATGTCGACGGCGGCCTCGGTCGGCCCGAGCGTCTGGTCGTCCTCCGCGTTCAGGTACCGCGGGTTGCTCAGCTCCAGCAGGCCAACCCGGCCGTGCCGGGTGACGCGCACCGGACCGAGGTCGATCGTGCCGGCGGCGCGCAGTTCGCCGATCCGTTCCAGCGCCAGTTCGGTCGGCCGCAGCATCGCGTCGACCAGATGACGGCCGGCCTCCGGCAGCGCGAGCAGGTGCCCGGTGAACAGTCCCTGGGCGAACTCGATGCCCTCCTTGTCTGGCAGCCTGCGGTCACGCTCGGCGGCCAGTTCGGCAGCCGTCGGGACCAGGCCGGGAACCCTGGCCGCCGCCGCCGTCAGCAGTTCCTCGAGGCGCGGTGACCGCGAGCGGCTGCCGGTCAGCGCGTCGTACAGCGCCGCGGCGTGCGCACCAAGGAAGGTGTCCCTGGCCTGGTCCATCGCAGTGGCTATCGCGTCCCAGGCGGCCTGCCCGGCAGGTGAGCGGCGCTCGCCACCGGGCAGGCGCGCCTGCAGGTGCTGGCCCAGGGTCAGGAACCGTGCGGTCGAGCCGGCATCGGCCTCGAAGGATGCGATCTGGGCGGTGGCGGACCCGGCCCACGCCTTGGACTCGGCCGCGGGCAGGCCAGCCCGCTCCAGCACGTCTACAGGTACTTCAGTCACGGTCACCCCACCATCATGTCCGTGATCGTCGCGGTCCGGAACCGCCGGTCGGGCGCGCACCGCGCGCCGAATCACCCCCCGGGGGTGACGAGGTTGCTCGTCGCGGGCGGCACGATGAGTGCCATGCCCGGAGTTCCCTGCGTGCCCGCGACGGAATAACGGCCCCGATGCTGGAGCAGGCGGCTGGCTATGCACTCCTGGCGGCCGTGTCCCCGACCGCACTGCTCATAGCTGCCTTCTACCTCGGCTCGCAGAACCCCAGACGATCGCTGCTGTTCTTCCTGGCCGGCGCGCTGCTCATGACGGCCGTCGCGGCCGTGGTCCTGCTGCTCGTGCTGCACGCTGGCGGGCTCAACCACCCGAGGCAGCGCCACCCGCGCTACGGCCTCCGCCTCGGCCTCGGCGTCCTGGCCCTCGGGGCTGGCCTCGTGATGGCCCGTCGCCGGCCGAAGCCGCCTCGGCCCGACAAGAAGGAGAGCCTGGTCACCAGGCTGATGAACAAGCCCAAGCCGGTCGCGGTGTTCGCCACCGGGCTGCTGGTATTCGTGCCATCGGTGACCTTCGTGGCCGCGGTCCAGGCCATCGCCACGGCGAAGGCGAGCCTGGCGCTCGTCGTCGTCGGCCTCGCGCTCGTCGTCTTGATCGACGTCATGTGGGTGTGGCTGCCACTGCTCCTGTATCTCGTGGCTCCCGAGGCGACGACGCGAAAGCTGAAGGCGGTGGACGGGTGGCTTCACACCCGCGGCCGCCTGATGGTCGTCGTTGCGCTGGCCGTCTGCGGTGTCGCGCTCGTGATCGACGGAATCGTCGGCCTGGTTTAGTGACAAAACCGATAAAACGTCCATGCGCGCGGTCATGGGTGGGGAGTCCTGACGGCTATAACCGTCAAAACTCCCCACCCACGGATCCGGCCAAGATCAATTCTCTAAGAGAATGCCCGGAATAAGCGATATATGCGATAAAGGAACGGAGGCGCGCGCCTTACGGGTAATGGCGGCTAGCCGTTCGGCTGGCACGGCTCCGTCGGTCCACCTGACGAGCGGCCGGCCGTGCTCGTGCCCGCCGGCCAGCGGGCCTGAAAGCCTGGCTACTGGGCGCCGAACTGCTGCCGCGCTGCCCGGCGCGGCGTCGACCGCGGCCTGGATAGCTCATCGGGGAGCTGGAGCAGCGGGTTGGTCGCGCTCGCGACCACGTCACCGGCGATGTCGATGACCTTGCGACCCCGGCTCCGAGCCGCGTCCCTGAGCTGCTCGAACGCCTGCCTGGGCTTGATCCGGTGGCGTTCGGCGAGCACGCCGATGGCCTGCTCAACCCTGATCCGCGTCGCCAGTGCGTGCTCAAGCTGCCCGACGGTCGCGCGCAGCTTGCCGGCCTCGTTGGCAGTACTCTCGGCTGACGGCTTAGCCAGCGTCGGTGGCGGCGCGCCGTTCTCGGCCGCCAGCAGATCGGCAAGGATCATGGCGCAGGTGAGGTCGGGCAGCACGTCGCTGCCGACGCGCCAGCCGTCCTTGGTGCGCCGCACGACCGCGGTCTCCTCGGCCAGCACGGTGCTCGCCGCGTCGCCCTCGGCAGACGCTGGCTGCTCGGCGGCAACGGCAGCCGCCGTCCCGTCCGGCGTCACCTCGTCGTTCGTCCGGCGCGTTGCCCGGCGAACCACGCTGGCCCGCCCGCCGCGGCCTGCGCGCGAGCGGGCGTCCTCAGCCGCGCCAAGCGCGGCTACCTGGTCCTCGCCGGGCCCCTGCCCGGTCCGGCGGCGCTTGCCTGTCATCGGGAGCCTGCCAGTTCACCAAGGCGCTTCTTGACCTCCGCTGCCGACGGGTTGGTCAGGGCGGTACCGTCGGCGAACACGACGGTCGGCACCGTCTGGCAGCCGCCATTCACCGACATCACGAAGTCTGCGGCGGCGGGATCCTCTTCGATGTTGATCTCATCGATCTCAATACCTTCCGCCGCGAGCTGGCTCTTCAGCCGTCGGCAGAACGCGCACCATGTCGTCGTGTACATCGTCAGCGGCTGCGCCACCCTGGTTCTCCCTATCCGCGGAGGTCCCTATCGAAATAGTACTAACGCCGGCGCGGTCCGTGCGCATCCCTCGCATCCCGGTCGTGCGGCGTCAGTGATATGCGCCACCATGGGAACGCGGTCGTTTCGTCGCGGCCGGCGAAGCACGGCGGGAAACAGGAAAGGGTTGCGCATGCCCGAGGGCCACGACCTAGCCGCCGCTGAGGACGCCGCGGACCGCGGGCCCGAGGTGATACTGGCGCCGCTGGACCCTGAGCAGCGCGAGGTGGCGGTCGCACCGCGCGGACCGGTGTGCGTGCTGGCCGGCGCCGGGACGGGCAAGACGCGGGCGGTCGCCCATCGGATCGCCTACCAGGTGGCCATCGGCGTCATGGACCCGGCCAGGGTGCTCGCCGTCACATTCACCACGCGCGCGGCCGGGGAGCTGCGCGCCAGGCTACGCCGGCTCGGCGTGGCAGCACCCGGCGCGAGCCTGGGCAAGGTCCAGGCGCGCACGTTCCACGCCGCGGCGCTGCGGCAGCTCACGCACTTCTGGCCGACAGCCGTCGGCGGGCCGGCGCCGCAGGTCCTCGACTCCAAGATCGGCCTGGTCGCGGAGGCGGCCAGGCGGCTGCGGGTCCGGGCCGGGCTCGCCGAACTGCGCGATACGGCCGCCGAGATCGAGTGGGCGAAGGTGACGCAGGTCAGGCCCGACGACTACGCCTCGGCCAGTGCCAAGGCTGGCCGGACGCCGCCGCTGGACGCAGCGGCCGTCGCCAGGATCTACGCGGCCTACGAGGAGCTCAGGACGGACCGGCACCTTGTCGACTTCGAGTCCGTACTGGAGCTGACCGCAGCCATGATCGCCGAGCACAAGCAGGTCGCGACCGCCGTCAGGGAGCGGTACGCGAGCTTCGTGGTCGACGAGTACCAGGACGTGAACCCGCTGCAGAAGCTGCTGCTTGACATGTGGCTCGGCGGCCGCGACGACGTTTGCGTGGTGGGCGATCCGCGACAGACGATCTACTCGTTCACCGGGGCGACGCCCGCCTACCTGACCGGCTTTCCCGCCGAGTTCCCGACCGCGCCGGTGATCCGCCTGGTGCGCAACTACCGGTCGACGCCGCAGGTGGTAAACCTGGCCAACAAGCTCGTCGCGACTGTGCCCGCCGCCGCGGGCCGCGGCGGCGGGTTCGTCCCAGGTCACGACGGCCCGTCAGCCCCGCTCGTGGCGCAGCAGCCGGCCGGACCAGCCCCGCAGCTCAC
>JASIGS010000461.1 GCA_030052355.1 Streptosporangiaceae bacterium
TACGCGGTAGGGGTGGGGACCATCACGCAGCAGGACACGGTCGTTGCCGTGCCCATCTATGACCCGTTCGGCTGCCTGTCGGCCGCCCTCAGCGTCGTCGTCGAGGCCGCGAGGGCCAAGCCGCAGGCCCTGGCCAGCCTGCTCACCGAGGCCTCTGCCGAGATCACCCGGAGGCTGGCCGCTCAGTCCGACCAGCGCTTCGCCCGGCACCGCCTCGCCGGGCCGCTGCCCAGGCGCGGCGGCTTCGCGGCCCCGGTCGCGAGCGCGGTGCCCGGCCGAGTCGGCGCGCCTGCTTGACCTGCCCCGCCGTTACCGCACGGGCTTGATTCCGAGCCACCGGAACGCGTTGTTCCAGGTGATGTCCTCGAGCACGTCGGACGGCAGGTCAAGTGAACGCAGCGTGCGCCCGGCCGGGTCTTCGCGCGGCATCGCCGGGAAGTCCGAGCCGACGAGCAGCCGGCCCGGCCCGAGGAAGTCGACCAGGAAGCGCAGTGCCCGGCGGTCGAATACCAGCGAGTCGTAGTAGAAGCGCCTGGCGTACTCCATCGGCGACGGCCCGTCGTCCGTCATGACCGCCCGCTCGGGCACCTTGGGCTCCTCGTTCCAGCTGCCGCTCCAGAAGTACTGGGCCCTGGGCAGCATCAGCGGGAAGCCGCCGGCCGCGTGGCTGAACGCGATGCGCAGGTCCGGGCACTTGGCCGCGGTGCCGCCGGTGATCAGTGACGCCGCCGCCAGCGCGCCCTCGAGGCCGACCACGTACGTGCCCATCGCCGCGGGCGGCAGCCGGTCCGTGGCCGCCGGCATGGCGTGCACGAAGACCGCCGTGCCCAGCCTCGCGGCCTCGGTGAAGAACGGCAGGAACCGCTGGTCGCCGATGGACGCGCCCAGCACGTTGGAGGCGATCTCCACCCCGGCCAGGCCAGCGTCAGCGATCGCCGCCAGCTCCGCGGCCGCCGCGTCCGGGTCCTGCATCGGCACCATGCCGAGGCCAACCAGGCGGGTCGGGTCGAAGGAGCACAGCTCGGCGGTGAACTCGTTCACGTACCTGGCCAGCGCCAGCCCGTCGGCCGCCGGCAGGTCGTAGCGCAGCAGTGGCGGCATGGGCGTGAGGATCTCGACATCCACGCCGGAAGCGTCCTGGGCCGCTAGCCGCCGCTCCGCGTCGAAGAAGACGTCCCTGGCCCGGAAG
The DNA here is from genome assembly GCA_030052355.1 of Streptosporangiaceae bacterium. The sequence goes on from JASIGS010000461.1 coordinate 1,190, forward strand.
GGCCTGGGACCGAATACCAGCAGCCGGTCGGTGCTGCCCTCTACCGGCTCCATCCGGGGGAAGCACTCCGGCGAGTCGGCGGGATAGTCGCGCGGCAGCAGGTGGGCGTGGGCATCGACGAGCACGGAATCCTCCTGGGCTGTGCTTACCCGGCTGGGCTAAGCGGACGGGTGGACAGAGACGTGGATGGCGGACTCGCCCGGCACCTCGCCGCCCAGTGTCTGGATGGCCAGCGCCGTGTCTTCCAGCCCGAACGTGTGGGTGTGCATCTTCTCGAGCGGGAACTTCCTGGATTCGATCAGCGCGATCGCGTCGTCCATGCCCCTGGCGTCCACCCCGAACGCGCCGCGCACGGTGAGGGCCCTGTTGATGATCAGGTCAGTGCGGACCGGCAGCTCGCGGTTGCCCTTGAGCCCGGCGAGCACGACAGTGCCGCCGCGCTTGGCCGCCAGCAGCGCGTCGCCGACCGGGCCCGCCGCCATCGGCGTCAGCTCGAGCACCACGTCGGCCATCTCGCCGCCGGTGATGTCCTCGACCCGCTGCACGATGTTCTCGCCGGCATCGCCGTCCACCACCACCGTGTGGTCCGCGCCGAATTCCCGCGCCACCGCCAGCTTGTGCGCGTCGGCCGCCAGCCCGGTGATGATCACCGTCCCCGCTCCGGCCGCACGTGCGGCGACGACGGCTGCGATGCCCCGCTGCCCGGCCCCGAGGACCAGCACGGTGTCACCGAGCCGGACGCCGCCGAGGTGGCAAGCCCAGCGCACGCCCGCGCCCATCGAGTTGTACATGGCCGCGAGCTCCGCGGGCAGGCTCTTATCGATCTTGTGCAGCACGGACGTGGGCGAGAGGTACATGTACTCGGCCAGCCCGCCCCACAGCGCCGGCGCGACGTCGACGCCGGTCACGCCGTGGCCGTACTTGCGGTTGCGGCAGAACTGGTACCGGCCGGTCAGGCAGTCCGTACAGGACCGGCACGGGACGATCACCTCGAGCGCCACCCGGTCGCCGGGCTGCACGCCCCACCGCTGCGCCGCGACGTCACCGATCTCCTCGATGATGCCGAGCGGCTCGTGCCCCGGTATGAACGCTGGCCGCGCACCGCCGAGATGGCCGCGGAACGTCTCGACGTCACTGCCGCAGATGCCGTTGGCCTCAACGCGCAGCAGGCCGTCCTCTGCCCCGGTCTTCGGCCGCGGGTACTCGCGCAGTTCGATCTTCCCCGGCTCTACCTGCACCGACGCCCGCACCATCTCCGTCATTTCAGCTCTCCCTGAGTTCCTCGTTGCCGGCCACCGCCACGGCGGTACCCGACCAGTTGCCGAACAGCCGGACCACCATCGAGATCCCGGCGTTGCGTGCGCCAGCCACCGCGATCAGCAGGTTCTGCGGGTCGTCGCTGGGAAGCGTGTGCTGGAACCACCCGTCCTGGCCAGCGTCGCCCGGCTGGCTCTCATCGCGGTCCTGCTCGCCGGACAGACTCGGGCCGGGCAGCCGCACGCCATGGCCGTCCAGCGCGTCTTTGCCGGTCCTGGCGAGTTCCGCGGTGCTGCGGCCGGAATGCTCGGCCAGCCACGCCCGCACCCGCGCCCTGTCGAAGCCAGCGCCCGCCAGCAGCTGCGCGTGTTCGGGGCAGAAGACCACCCCGGCCGACGCGTGGCGGAAGATCCACGCCCCGGAGCGGCCGATCGTGTCGGCGAAGTCCGCGAGCAGCTGCTCCGCGCTGCCGGTGTGCCGGTTGTCCACGAACTCGCAGGTGCGCAGCAGCGTCGCGGAGACCGCCGATGCGCCCGCGGCCACTCCGCCCTCGCTGGCCAGCGGCGGCCAGGGGCTGTCCTCCTCGTTCTCGGCCAGGCAAATCGACCATCGTCCCGGCAGCCCCTGCGTGGCCTGCTCTAGTTCGTGGGGGTGGATGCCGTAGGCGTTGCGGACGATGAGCCCGATAGCCCGCGGGATCGTGGCGTTCGGCCGGAAACCCGGCCCGAACACTCCCCCGGCTGCGTTCAGCCCGAGCTGCACCCGGATCGGGCCGTTCACCACGATCAGCGGGGCCGGCCCGCTCGTAGACTGCCAGCCGCCGCCCGCGGCCGCGCGGTCGCGCATGAGTGCTTCCCACGCGGCCAGCACCACGGGGAAGTATTCCGGCCTGCAGCCGGCCATCACCGCGTTGATCGCCGCCAGCTCGACGGTGACGACGCGGTCAAGTTGTGGCAGCCGCCCGATGATCTCGTCAGCGGGCCTGGCGGCCGCTGCCAGGAACGTGTCCACCACCGGCCGGGTCGCCGGGACCAGCGGCAGGCCGTCCGACCAGCCCTGCTCGTAGCAATGCTCGATCGCCGCCTGCGCGGCGTCAGGGTCTAGTTCACTGACGGTCACTGCTGTTGCCCGGGGGGACGACCCCCCGTACCCCCCGCCGCGCTCGTCAACATGCCGACGACGTCGGGCAGCAGCTGCTTGGCCCGCTCTTTCACCTGGTCGGCGGTCAGCACCGCGACCGGGTGCTCGGTGATCAGGTAGTGGTAGCCAGGCACGCCGCGCAGCTGGGCCATCGCGTCGGCGGTCACCGTGAAAGCGTCGCTGCAGATCACCACGGCGGGCACGCCAGCCTGCTCGAACGCGATCCCGTCGGCGACTGCCGACGCGCTGCACGATCCGCAGTCGCCCACCCCGGTGATCACGACATCGCAGTCGTCGCGATAGCGCTCGACCACGTCGGCTGCCACGGGGGCAGCGAAGTTGGCCTTTGTGGTCATCACCGTGCCCGCCGCAGCCTGCTCGGTGATCAGCAGGTTGCCGATCTCAGTCAGCAACAGGGCGGCGTTGTGCTTGGAATTCTCCAGCAGGCCGACGCGCAGGCCGGCTAGCTCCGCGGCGCGCGGCGCGAGCACCAGGCCGCGAGCGGGCGCCGCGGTAGCGTGTGCCCTGCCGGTTGGGTCGAGTATGGCGTTCGGCATGGACCTTCTCCCCCGCTAGTGCTCGTGCACGATCACGCCGCGGATGTTCTTGCCGTCGTTCATGTCCTGGTAGGCCTCGTTGATCTGGTCAAGCCGGTACTTGCGGGTGACCAGCTCGTCCAGCTTGAGGTCACCGGACCGGTACAGGCCGAGCAACATCGGGATGTCGTAGAGCGGATTGCTGTCGCCGAACAGCGCGCCCCTGATCTGCCGCATGTAGCTGATCAGGTAACCGGCGGGCAGGTGCACGGCGTGCTCGTCGAAGTGCCCGACAGCGGTGATCGTCACCTTGCCGCCCTTGCCGGTCATCAGCACCGCCGCGTTCACCATCTCCTCGGTGACCACGCCGGGGGTGCAGATCACGTGATCGGCGAGCTGACCCCAGGTCGTCTCGACCACGAACTCGCGCGCCTCCTCGGCGGTCGCGAAGGCCCGGGTCGCGCCGAAGACCGTCGTCGCCATCTCGCGCTTGAACTCGACCGGGTCGACCACGATCACGTTCTTGGCTCCCGCGTACCTGGCGCCCTGCACCGCGTTGCTGCCGACCCCGCCCGCGCCGAAGATCACCACGGTGTCGCCCGCCCGTACCCCGGCCGCGTGCACCGCTGAGCCCCAGCCGGTGGGCACGCCGCAGCCAACCAGGCACGCGATCTCGAACGGGATGTCGTCAGCGACCGGCACGCACGCCCACTCCGACACGACGGCGTACTGCGAGAAGGTGCCGAGCGTGCAGAACCCGCCGAGATCCTCGTCGCCGAGGTGGAAGCGCCACGTTCCGTCCGGGAACATGCCGGTGCCGGCGTTCAGTCCCTTGACGCACATGTTCTG